>NZ_JBYVJY010000012.1:0-115889 GCF_058147145.1 Patiriisocius sp. 208BN25-11 | reverse complement strand
CTAAATATATTCATATCCATTATTTTAATCTAAAATACAAAATAATTATCAATTATGAGTGTTTACGGACAATCAAAAAAATGTTATATGAAAAAGACATTCACAACGCTGATGTTGGCTTTATGCATACTATATGCTAATGCGCAAAACCCAATTAACCACACCTATCCAAAAAATGACGGTCCAGATCAAAATCCTTTAAAAGGATGGAATTCTGGTTGGTGGGATAATTTTGATGTTGCCACTGTAGGCTTTCAATACATAAAATGGAATGAATTTGAACCTACAGATGGGAATTTTAATTTCGATTATGTAGAAGATGTTATTAATAGGGATGGGTCATCCGGGAAGCATCTTATTTTGAGACTCTACGCAGATTGGTTTGGACAAAACCCAGTATCTGATGCTGGTCCAGATTGGCTATATTTAGATTACGGTGTAGAACGACTTCAAGACCCTAATAGTGGTAAATACATTACCAATTACAACCATCCAAATTACATCGCTCAAGCTACAGAAGCTTTAACAGCTTTAGCCAGTAAATATAATATTGATGCTAGGGTGTATACAATACAAATAGGCCTTTTGGGGTACTGGGGTGAATGGCACACCTTTAGTTATGACGATCCAACTTTTGATATTGAGTTTGCATCAAAAGAACAGATACTAAACACCTGCAAAACCTTATTTTCAAATAAAAAAGTAATGGGACGTCAGCCTTGGGATGAGCCGCTAACCTCGGCAGGCGCTATTGGCTTCCACAATGATTTTTTTATACCAAATAACGGACACAGCAATGAGTTTGATGATTCTGTTTCTTTAAACTCACAATGGCTCCAGGGGCCAATCGGAGGCGAAGCTCCACCAATAGATGATACTGAGGAATATATGACTGCTTTATATGAGACACCTGTTGGGATGAACATGATTACTACGGGCCATTATTCTACCATGAAACTGGGTAGCGATATTAGACCTTGCGAAAATGATCCAAGTGGCACCAGATGTGAGTCTTTCATGGCCATGCACCGTAAAATGGGATATAATTACCAAATAGAAACAGCAGTATTTCCCGAAATTATTTCACAAACAGATGATTTAGAAATTGAGGTATCAATTAAGAATATTGGTGTCGCACCCATGTATTATGATTGGAATGTTCAATTTGCCCTCCTTGATGAAAACAACGAAGCTGTCGAAATTTTTAATGCAGCATACGATCTAAGAACAATCCTAGCAAATGAGACCCTGCATACACTATCACTTACTTCATCCTTAGAGGGTATCTCGGCTAATGATTATTCAATAGGATTACGATTAATTCAGCCTGATGCAGATATAGTAAAAGAGAATTCATGGAATCTTGATGCCAGAAATGCATACATTCTTTTTTCTAATGACCTCCCTACTATTGATGGCGAATGGGTTGCAGGCAATGTTTTAGAAGGAGGTTGGTCCATTTTAGGGACAATTACTATAGAATCATCTAATGCAGCAATACCAAATGTTCTTGTTTACCATGAAACCAATCAAAGTGCAAATGGTTTTAGACATAGTTCTATAGACGATGGTATTAATCTTATTACAAGCTTAGGAAATACAAATGGATTCTGGAATACCACAGAAACACAAGATTCTTCAGACTTTAACGAAACAAACTTGGCAAATTACGACTTGGTTATCTGGTGTAACACTTCAGGAAATGACTTGCTAACTTCTGGAGAGCAAGAGGCTTTTGAAAATTGGATTTCTGACGGTGGTGCTTTTATGGGAATCCATGCCGCCACAGATACTTATAGAGATGGTAGTTGGCCTTTCTATAATGAATTGGTAGGTGGTATTGTACAAAATGGTCCAAACCATACTCCTTCAAATCATAACGATACCATGGATATCCTTGAAAAACATCCTTCGGCAGATCATTTAGGAGGTGCCTGGAATAAAACCGAAGAATACTACTATTGGGAACAAAATGGAGGACAGTTAAGCACAGACAATAACAATGTTCTTTTTGTAGAAGCTACTGGAAATAGTAGTTATGATGCCCCTAGACCTATGGCTTGGTACAAAACATCAATTACGGTAGGAAATGAAACAATTCCTGTACGTTCATTTTATACAGCACTCGGACATAATGATGGTGATTATAACAGCGACACTAATTTCCAACAACATATTGAGGGTGCCATTATATGGGCTTTACCCGCTAGAAAAACAACATTCACACTGGATGGTTGGGATAATGATGCACCTACTTCAGATATGTTAGCTGTTATAGAAGCCCCATACAGTACTGAAACAGATGGGAACATTACTGCCAGAGATTTAGAAATAAAAATGAATGCTACAGTAACCGTTAATCCAGATAGTTATATTGAAGTTAGAGAAAATATTATTGTGAACGGTTCTTTATTTGTAGAACATCAAGGTAGTGTTGTGCAAACCTCAAAAGGTGGTAGCGTAATTAACAATGGAACCATCCATGTAAACGTAACAACACCAACATTAAAACCTAGAGATTTTATGATCTTAGGGAACCCCATGACCAGTGCAATTCCTGAGGGGCAAGACAATCCAATTTTTAGAAAATTAAAACTTAATACTACAGATTTTAGACCACACCCAGATGTTCAAGCTGCATTTCCAGGTGGAACAAACTTTGTAGACGAAGACAATAATGATTGGTCAAATCACTCAGGAAATTTCAACCCAGGAGAAGGATATTATGTGTGGCCTCAACCTTCTATTGATGAAGGAAATGAGCAGTACAATTTGCAATATAATGAAGGAACATTAAACAATGGTGATATTACCTACGCACTCGATTATAATACTACAGGTACTGGAACTGGAACACCTGAAATGAATAAAAACGCAAGTCCAAGTATTATTGCTAACCCTTATGCCTCTGCCATTTCTGCTGAAGCTTTTATTGAAAAAAATGATGCTGTAGACGAAGTATACTTCTGGGAACATAACTCGAGCCCAAACAATACATTCCCTGGAGCAAACTCTGCCAATTTTAACATGGCAGATATCTCTACCTTTAATGCAACCGGTTTCAATCCAGCATCAACAGGTAGTCCTACACCGGCGGGCACAGATGATATATCCATCGCTACAGGACAAGGATTTGCTATTAAAAATAATGGGGCTACTACTGGAACTGGTCAAAATATTTTGTTCTCCAACACCATGCGTTTGCTAGATGGAAACAATACCCTTCGAACCCCAGAAAGCAAAAACAATATTTGGCTCAACATACAAAGTGAAGTGTTTAACATTGGGAGTTCTGCTTTAATTGGATTCACAGAAGAAGCAACACCTCTATTCGATTCGAGATTTGACACAGAACGTATTGGCGTGCCCGTTTCATTGTATTCTCATGTAATAGATGGTTCAGAAGCTTTGGGGATACAAGGACGTGAAGCATTTAACACAAACATCAAAATTGAATTAGGATTCTCCTCACAGATAAAAAAAGAGGATGCCGTTTATACTATTTCAATAAAAGATCGAATAGGAGCAGCCATAGAAGCAGCGACTGTCTATTTAAAAGATAGCCAAACGGGAATTGCAACTAATATTTCAGAAACACCTTATAGCTTTACTAGTGCTTCAGGAACGTTTAATAATAGATTTACATTGCAATTTTCGGAAGAGGAAACATTAAATACTTCGGAAATTTTCGCAGCCAATATCTTGCTTTTTCCAAATCCAGCTACAGATGTTTTCACTCTTGTTTCACCAAATTCTGAAATCACTTCAATAACGATTATGGATACCTTAGGCAGAGTGATTAGAACCGTTCCATTTACTGAAACAAACTACAAAATAGACATTAGCTCTCTAGAAAGGGCTTTGTACTTTGTACAGATAAATACCCTAAATGGTTCGATAACAAAACAATTAATAAAAAAGTAACAGCGCAACTATAACAATCTCCTCAATAGTGCAGCTGATTACTCAAAGCGCAAGTTTTTAACTTGCGCTTTTTTATGGTATCACCTTACCATTGGATTTATATTCCTGTTATTAGGCATCAGTAAGGTTTTTCTGTATTTTTATAATTATATATAGATCCCTAAAATTTCAGCATTGAATCTAAGACACATACTCTTATTAGCCATAGTACTCTTTTGTAATTTCATTGTTTCTGCACAAAACAAAGGAGATTCACTTCAACAAAAATGGCAAAATGTAAACGAACCTGATTCTATTCGATTTAAATCATTAAATGAATATTACACTACTTTTAAATACTCAAAAACAGATAGCGCACTGCTGGCAACAGACTATCATTACCATTTAGCAAAAGAAAAAAATGCCGATAAAGAAATTATTTGGGCATTAAGTAATAAGGCTACTATACTTCGTATTCAGGGAGAGTTGAATACTTCTAAAGCGCTCTACAATGATGCATTAAAACTTGCTTCAGAACTAGAACACCCTATATTGAAAGCTACCGTCCAGGGTAATATTGGCATTGTGTTAAGTCATCAACAAAACTATCAAGAAGCTACACAATATTATGCTACAGCATTAAAAACCTTTCAAGAAGAAAAGGATCAGATAGGAGAGGTACGCATGCTTAATAATTTAGGAGGCATCTATCAGGTAATTGGTGATACCGAATTGGCTTTAGACTACTATGGCAAATCACTCAATATTGTTCAAGACACTGAAAACAAACAAGAGGCAGTTCTTTTAATGAACATTGGCACTATACAGTATAAAAACGATATGAACCAAGAGGCAATTGCAAATTTTGAAAAGGCGCTTCAAATTTCTAAACAAAATAAAAATCAATTTTATATTTCTGAATGTAACAGATTCCTAGCCAAAATAAACCTTGCTCAAGGAAACTTAGAGATCGCAAAAGCATACGCCGAAAAAAGTTTAGAAATTAATACCGCTATGAACCAAAAACCAGGAATCATAGTTTCAGAACTTGTTTTAGCTCAAATCGCCTTTGAAACAGATATCAATACAGCTACTCAAAAAGCCGAATCTATCTTGACTCTATTAACAGACAAGACAAACAAAAGCAACAAAAAAGAACTTTATAAACTATTATATAAATGTTACAAAGCTCAAAATAAATCGGAGTTATCCTTAAAAATGTTTGAATTACATACATTGTATAATGACAGTATTCAAGTAGAAAACAACAAATTCACCATCATACGTGAAGCTGTAAAAAAGGATTTTGAAGTGAAACTATACCAAGCCGAACTCGAAAACGAAAAAGTCCAAACAGCCCTTAAACTCAAACAACTAAAAACAAATTTTGCCATCATTACAGGAGCTGTTGCACTTATAGCATGCATTCTTTTATACTTTAGATCTAATACTCAAAAAAACAAGAAGAAAAGAGATGCATTACTAGAAGAAATTAAAGTCCTCAAAAACAAAGGCGCTTCTAAACTCATTGTAGATTCAAATACATTTGAGCTTGACAGAAATAGCATCGAGGCCTCTATTGACAGAAAACTCAACGATACCGATTGGAACGTGCTAAAAATTTTATTAGAAAATCCAGAAATAACAAATAAAGATATTGCAAAAAAAGCATTTTTGAGTGTAGATGGCATTGGATCTTCCCTCAGAAGAATGTACGAGTACTTCGACATCAAAGAAACCAAATACAAAAAAATATCATTGCTTACAAACGCCTTAAAACGCTCGACTAAAAGCTAAGTTTTTTTCATAGTTTTCTCACACTAAATAATTTCACCCATACACGTGAGACCATTTTTTCTATGGTTGTTGAAATTTGATAAAAAACAATATCTATGAAAAAATATCTTGTTATCCTCACAGTCCTATTTGGACTTTCAATGTATGCACAATCATGGACACCATTAAATCCTAATGAAGATGTACCAGGTTTAGAACTTAACCCACTAAAAGGTATTGCAGCCAATTTTGGGTCAGACAATCAATTTCCTCACAGTATTTCTAGCAAAAACTTTAGTATTGGAGAACTACTAAATGACACCGGTGGTTTCGAATTTGGAGAAATAGACACCTTTATCGAAGCACAGGCGCAAGCGGGCCGTTTTGCAATGATTCAAATAAACGTAGACGATGCCAATCGTATAAATCCCCTTGATATTATTGTAGAAGATGGGGTCACCACCTATGTAGGTGCTAAACACGATCTTCCACCAACATTAGACGGTGTGAGAAGGTTGTATTACCAAGGAAGACCCGATGAGGGCCAAACACAAAACACAGACGTAAATGCCAATGTATTTCCTTATGATCCAAACGATGGTGGAGGAAACCCTTCCATGGTAGTAGATTATAACAATACCACATTAGTAGATACCATAGTGGCGCTCATCACAGCCTTAGGAAATAAATACGATCAAGATGAACGTGTGTTTATTTTCCATTATGGTATGTACGGAATCTTTGGTGAATGGGGCTTAGGCTTTGGAGAAAACTATATAGATGATTTAGTAGATGAGAATGGAGTAAATCTCGGACTTGTTAAAGAAGACTGGCAAATGAGTGCTTTCAATCAAGGAAGAATGATTGATGCTTATCAAGCTGCTTTCCCTAACACAAATTTAGTTGCCAGAGTTCCTGAGCTTCCAAGACCTCAAGAAGTTGGGTACAGCGATGGAGTTTATTTTGGAGCTTCTATCACAGACGATCCAAATCTAGATTACTTTTTCTTACCAACTTTAGAACGTTTTAATGTAGATGAAAATTGGAAAAACCAAATGATTGGCGGTGAAATGGATCCAGAACTTCAATCAAAAATTTGGGGCGAACTTAGCGCCAATGGAGATTTTGATTATGAAGTAATTGGTGATGCTCGACTTACGGGTGGACAAGATGTACCACAAAATGTAGAAGATGTTTTTCAGTTAACACATCCTACATTTGTATTCCAAAACTATGTAATGCAACAGCAGTTTATTGGATTAGAAGGTGCAAATCATTTTACGCCAGATATGCCAGATCCAGAAAACTTCCCGTATGCAGGGCAATCCAACCAATCCTTTTGGGACAATACCATAAAAGCCTCAAAAAAAATGGGCTATACATTTTATGTCAATGAATTTAATGTCTCTGCCCAAAATGGAAACCCTGCAGTTGAAGTAAATATTCAGAATACTGGAATTGCTCCCATGTATGCCGAATGGGATATTGAATTTGGATACTTAAATGCAGCAGGGGACGATTTTGTAACCCTTGGAACCTCTAGCAACTGGAACCTCAACAAAATTTATCCAGATAATGATAATAATAAACGTACCTTTATCTCCACTGAAGCTCTGGATGATGGTACTTACACATTTATGATTCGTATTCTAAACCCCTTAAAAGAAGGAATTACGCTGCCAGATGGCACACCAAAAACATATCCTAATGCAGCTCCAGTAAGATTTGCAAATGAAACACAAGATGCAGACCTAGAAGGTTGGCTTACATTAGGAACAGCAATGATTGTTGATGGTTCACTAGGAGATTTTCCTGAAGTAGCAACAAGTCTCCAGCGTGATGAAAATTTTGAAGAAACCATGTTTTTAGATTCGCAACAAGACCTAAACATATTAATTGCACCTACAACAACTTCAGTTACCTGGGTATCGAATGCCACACAAATAGCATCAGTAGATCAAAATGGTATTGTTACCACTTTTAATGAACCTGGCGTTGCTGAAATAAAAGCATTTACAGCAGATGGTCAAGAAGTAACCTTTGATATCACTGTGTTAGCTTATTGGGAAATTCCAAGATTAATAGAAGCAGAAGACTTTTTTGCTTATACAAAAGGCGCTCCTTCAAATCCAGGAGCTAGAGAAGTTACTATTAACTCTGGAGAAGATGCTGGAGATATTGCCATAGGTTTTATTGGAGATCTCGATGTGTTCGAATATGCAGTAAATGTTAAAGAAGAAACCGATTTTATCATAGATTTTAGAGCGGCAAGTTTTTCTGGACCTGGTGATTCTAAAATGGAAATCCTGCGTGAAAACAATGAGGTAGTTGAAGAAGTTACCTTTGGAGGTCAAGGAGTCCCTAACGGAACGTATGGAACATTCTCATCGAGTGTATTTACAATCCCTGCGGGAAACCATATTATCAAACTAAATACCACAAGAAGTAATCTAGATTTAAATTGGATACGCTTTAAAACCTGTTTTACTTCAACTACATTTACAGCAGCTGGAACATGGGACAATGGATTACCTGACGCATCTACGGAGGCAATAATTGAAGGTGACTATGATACCGCAACCCCAGGCTTAGGAAATATAACTGCTTGTTCGCTAACAGTGGCAGAAAATGCTACACTAACAATTAGTCCTGAAAATTTCGTGCAAGTAGAAAGTACAGTAACTGTAGCAGAAAATGCAACCTTAGTAATTGCACATCAAGGTAGCTTGGTACAAATAAATGATAATGCAAAAGCGATCAATAACGGAACTATCAAGGTTAACTTAACAACTCCTACCCTAAAGCCAAGAGATTTTATGGTCTTAGGAAGCCCAATGACAGTAGACACTCCAGAAGGTCTTGACAACCCTATCTTTAGAACCTTAGCACATACCACGGCAAATTTTAGTCCGCATCCTGATGTTCAAACCGCGTTCCCCGGCGGTACGAATTTCGTGGATGTGGATACTAATGACTGGACCCAGCACACAAGTATTTTTAATCCTGCAGAGGGTTATTTAGTTTGGCCACAGGCATCCATTCAAGATGGTAATCGACAATACGACTTACAGTATTCTAAAGGAACTTTAAATAATGGGATCCTCACCTACTCATTAGGATTTAATGGTACAAAAAATGCAAGTCCGAATACGCTTTCAAACCCATATGCCTCTGCAATTTCAGCATTAGATTTTATAAACACAAACGATGCTGTAGATGAGCTTTATTTATGGGAGCATAATTCTACACCAGACAATACATTCCCTGGTGCAAACTCTGCTAATTTTAATATGGCAGACATATCAACGTTTAATGCTACAGGCTTTAACCCAGCTTCTACAGGAAGTCCAACAATGCCAGGAACAGGAGATTTCTTCATCGCTACAGGACAAGGATTTGCTATCAAAAACAATGGAGCAACAACTGGAACTGGACAAACGGCTACTTTTTCAAATGCTATGCGTAGAACAACCGGAAATACAACCCTGCGTTCTCCAGAAAATCACGATAACATTTGGTTAGCCATAGAAAACAGTACCTATGGATTAGGTAGTTCTGCGTTAATTGGGTTTACCAATGGAGCAACTCCAAACTTCGATCTAGGATATGATAGCGAGCGAGTAGGTGTACCCGTATCGCTTTATTCTCATCTTGAAGACGGCAGCATGGCATTAGGTATTCAAGGGCGAGAAGCTTTTGAAAATGAGCTGCAAATTGAACTTGGATTTTCTACACAAATAGCAAGTGACACAGAAAACTATACCATTTCTATTATGAATCTTGCGGGCGCAAACATTTCTGAAGCTACCGTATACTTGAGAGATAATAAAACAGGTGTGGTGACTAATATTTCCGAAGAAAAATATAGTTTCACCAGTGCAGAAGGAACTTTCAATAATAGATTCACACTTCTTTTTATGGAGGATGCTATTTTAAATACCTCGGAAATTTTAGAAAACAGTATTTCTTTATTTCCAAACCCTACTAGTGACGTAGTAACTATTGTAACACCAACTACCGAAGCAACAGCTGCAACGCTTACAGATCTTCAAGGAAGGATTATTAAAACAATACCACTTTCTGGAACGACACATCAAATAGACATGAGTGCCTTAGAAAGCGCTTTGTATTTTGTAACGATTAACACAAAAGATGGCGCTGTAACGAAGCGAGTTATCAAGAAATAAAAAAACAAAATTGTAATAAAAAAATCACTCCTGGGGGCAACTTCTGGAGTGATTTTAAATACCCCACAACAACAAATGTTGGGGGTTGAAGAAAAGATAGTAGGTCATGTTCAAAAGGGAAAATGTTTCTTTTTAGGGACATCAAGATATGCAGATGTTTACTTTATGTTTCATTTTAGCATTTGTTTACTTGAATTTGTTTTTCAATAAAACAAATGACCTCACTTCAATACAGTTTAAAAAATTCATTAAAAGTGAGGCCAATCATTCATCAACTAACCAACCAAATTCATTTTAATTTTTCTGAAATTCTAAGATATCTGTTCCTCCATTACCGCCACTAACATCAATGAGTTCAATTTTTGTAGCTGTTGTAGAAACGATATCCCAATCGTCATTTAAATCTTCAAAATCATTGCTTTCTGGAACTGGGAAAAATATATTAAAATCAATATCATTGTCGCTGCTGCTGCTGCTACTATTACTATCATTTGTAATTGACCAAGTACCCGTTATGGTGTTAGACCCATTAGAAGCGACAAGTGAACCGTCTGCATTGAATGTAAAGTTATAGCTTGCAAAATCTGAAGTTTCATCTTGACCCGAATCATTAAAATTTGTGATGCGCCAGGTTCCAGAAGCAGCTGTATTTTCAATCTGACTAATTTGCTGTGCGTTGTCTACAACAGTACTAGTATCATCATCGTTTGAACATGAAGCCAATACTATTGTGAAGGTTATGGCTACAAGAATCTGATTATAAAATTTGATTTTCATGAGTATTAGGTTTAAATGGTTTTTACAATTTTTGAAGTGTTAGCGTATCTGTTCCTCCACCGCCGCCACTAATGTCTTGGAGAACAACCTGAGTTTCTGTGGCCGACAGTACATCCCAATCATCATTAAATTCTTCAAAAGGGAAATCGTTTCCAAAATCAAGCAAGAGTTTGTTTCCGGCGTTGAGAACTTGCCATGTACCATTATTTGTATTTCCTCCATTGGTAGCAATTACGGTACCATTAACCTCATTAAAGTCCATGGTATATCCAGCATAATCTGCTGTCTCATTGTCACCACTATCTATATATGAAGCAACAAACCAGTTGCCGTCATCTAAGAATGCTCCTATTCCATCACCAGTGCCTCCGCCTCCACCAGAAAATGGATCGCGGCCAAAAGTTAAGAAATCAATAGAGCCATCTCCACCACTTACATCTTTTAATCGAATAATATCATTGGTCACTTCAAGTACATCCCAATCTTCGGCAAGCTCATCAAGCGGAAAATTTGCGCCAAAATTTAGATTCAGCTCTAGCTCTGTTTCATCTCCAGCAGAAGTTGTCCAAGTACCATTAGTAGTTCCATTGGTATCTGTTGCGGTTGCTGTGTTATTGACTGCAAAATTGAAAACAAAATCGGCAAAGTCGGCAGTTTCATCTATATCATCAAAAAAGTAGTTTACATACCAATCACCTACAGTAAGGGCATCTACTAGAGAGGCATCATTTACTCCACCACCTCCAGAGTTGCAATCTGATTCAAAACGAAGTCTATCATCTCCGAGTCTAAGGTCTACTTTTGTTTCATCATCGACTTCAATTTCATGTAAATTCCAACTATCATTAAAGTCTGGTAAGTCAGTTACATTAATATTGACCGTGATATTATTTCCTTCACCAGTTGCAGACCATGTTCCATTATAAGACATCCCATTATAAGCTACAGTAATTTGCCCAGTAGTATCAAAATTGAAAATATATCCTACATAGGTGTCTTCTAAATCATTATCATTTCGTTCTAATTTGTCTACCATCCAATCCTCACAGCCTGTAAGCACATCTGTTAGTTGCTGTGTAGTACACTCATCACAATCGTCATCATTGATATCATTATCATCATCTTCATCGCAAGAGTCTATAGCACTTGTAATCACGCTCTCTAGCTCTGTGAAGTTCTCAACTTGAATGATTGTGCCATCAGCCAAAATTACTGATATCGGAAAGTCAAATGAAATAATAATATCCTCATCAATATCATCTAAAAGGTCAAATAATTCTTCATCATTAGTAACAATAATAGTTTCAATAAGTTCATTATTTTGATTGAATATAGAGGCCGTAATAGGATATTGGATATCGATACATTCTATATCATCATCGCTATCTGAAGGACAATTAAACGCCGCTGCATTTAATTCTGCCTGACTATTTATGACTACTTCTGTATAATCATCTAAGACAATAGTAACCGGAAAAATAATCTCGAGGGTATCAACATCATCGGTAAATTTATCAAAAATATCCTCGACGATATCAATATCGCTTTCATTTTCAATGGTGACTTCAATACCATTCGCAATAACTGTTACTGGTAGTTTGATATTAAAACAACTAGCGCCATCTAAAATATTGTCGTAAGAACCATCATTGGTTGCTGTTCGCAATAATAGATTTGCTACGTTAGAGTTAATTCCAGTTGTTTCTTCTGGAGCTTCAATAATTTCCATATCTTCTGTTCTACAAGAAAATATAGTCATTGAAAGTAGTAGTATAATTCCAAAATTTTTAATAAGTGATTTCATAATAGTTCAATTTAATTAATGCTATACTACTAAAACAACTCTAACATAGAATATCCTGAAAATTTCCTATAAAAAATTAAAATAGCTAGCATACGACTCCATTTTATTTGTACATTTATTTCAATTTCAAAGAGATACACATTTGAAAACAAACCTCCATTCAGATATTTGCAACAAGACTATCTTCTCTAGATTGTACGAGAAGTACGCCAAAGATGTGCACGATTTTCTCTATTACAAATATGGTAGCAGCTACAATCCTGGCGACAAAATGCAAGATGCATTTATAAAGCTTTGGGAAAACTGCAAAAAAGTAACACCAGATACAGCACGCTCGTTTTTATTTACAGTTGCCAATAATTTAACCTTGAACGAGATTAAACATCAAAAAGTAGTGCTAAAACATCAACAGACAAAACCTAAAGATTACACAAATGAAAATCCTGAGTTTCTTTTTGAACAAGAACAATTTCTAAAAAAGTATCAAAAGGCTCTAAGCAAACTCACCGAAGAACAACGTGTTGCTTTTACCTTATGTAAAATAGAAGGAAAGAAGCATGCTGATATTGCTGAAATGTTAGGGGTCACAAAAAAAGTTGTTGAATACCGTATTTACAGCGCTTTTGATTCCTTAAAAAAAGAAATAAAAGAACTTAACAAAAAATAGTCAGGATTTTTACAGACTTAGTTGTTATGTAATTAAGAAGAAACAAATGGAACAAGAATACCTTTTAAAAAAATGGCTGAACAATGAGGAGCTTAGCGCTGAAGAGCGTCAAGCTTTTGAGGCCTTAGAAGATTTTGAGTTACACCAAGCTATTTTAGACAATTCAAAATACTTTAAAGCCGAACATTTTTCTGAAATCCCTAGTTTTAAATCCATGGAAGATCGTCTTCCTAGTACCACCAAAGTGAAGAAACTTGATTGGATACGTCCCCTTATGCGTATTGCTAGTATTGCCGTGATAGCTTTTGGCATCTATTTCTTCTTTTTTTCAACTAATATTTCAGAAATACAAACACTCGCAGGAGAAAAGAAAATCATTGACCTCCCAGATACTTCTCAAGTAGTTTTAAATGCTATGTCTGAAATATCCTTTAATGAATTAAATTGGGATACTAAAAGACAACTTGAGCTAAAAGGAGAAGCGTTTTTTAAAGTAGCCAAAGGAAAACAATTTGATGTTATTACAAATCAAGGGACCATCTCTGTGCTAGGAACCCAATTTAATGTAAAAGAAAGAGCACATTATTTTGAAGTAATTTGTTACGAAGGGTTGGTACAAGTAAAGACTGAAGATACCATCAAAAACCTATCAGTTGGTGAAACCTTAAGATTGTATGATGGTCTGTTATCATTTAGCAAAACCACCAACCAAGCCCCTCAGTGGACTCATAATAGAAGTACTTTTAAATCGGTTCCATTTTATCAAGTCATAAAAGAATTAGAACGACAGTATAAGGTTATTGTCGAATACACTGGTGAAAAGAAGTCTCAGCTCTTTACAGGTGGCTTTGTTCATGATAGTCTTGAAAACGCCCTACATTCGATATCTGAACCCTTAGAATTAACCTACAACATAGTGTCGCCTCATCAAGTAATACTATCAAAGGGTGAAAAAGACTAATAACGTCATACTATACTTCTTTTTGCTACTTTGTGGCACCATGACCTATAGTCAAGATACACAAGATTTGATATCTCTCGAAGAAGCATTAACTGCTCTTGAACTAAAATTTAGCTATACTTTTAATTACCTAGAAGACACTATTGAGAATATAAAAGTACCACAACCAGATGCAGCCATAAACCTAGAAGAAGCATTATACAGACTCACCGAAGAAACGGGACTTCTATTTCAATTTTTAGAAAACAACTTCATTTCAGTTCGAGAATCTACAAACACATTCGTGCTCTGCGGCTATTTGAAAGATATAGAAACACAAGAGGCCCTTCCCTATGCTACCATTCAAGCGGATAAAAATGCTGTCACTACAAATAACGAAGGCTACTTTATATTGGAGCTATCTTCTGTAGAAGAATCTATTACCATACGGTATCTTGGTTACAAGACGGTTGTACGTCAATTAAAATATTTTGACACAAGTACTTGTGCACCCATCTATCTTATACAACAACAAGAAGCCTTACAAGAAATTATTATTTCAAACTATCTTGTAGAGGGTATTGATAAACTAAGCACAGGTGCTTTTGAGATGAATTTTTCAAAATTTAATATTCTTCCTGGACTCATTGAAGCAGATGTCTTGCAAGCGGTACAAGCTTTCCCGGGTATTCAAAGCATTAATGAGACGGTTTCTAACATCAATATTCGTGGCGGAACACACGACCAAAACCTACTTCTTTGGGATGATATTAAGATGTACCAATCGGGTCATTTTTTTGGTCTTATTTCTGTTTTCAATCCGCAAATAACAAGTAAGGTTTCTTTACTAAAAAATGGAACCCATGCTTCATATTCAGATGGTGTTTCAGGAAGCATTTCTATGCAAACCGAAGAAGAAGTCAATTCCAGTTTTAAAGCAAATTTAGGTATCAACCTCATCGATGCCAATGGCTTTGCAGACATTCCTATAGGAAAAAAATCGTCATTACAGGTGGCTGCAAGGAAATCAATTAGTGATTTTGCAGTCACACCTACCTATGATATTTATTTTGATAGAATTGCACAAGATACCGAAGTGGCAAACAATGAAGCTTCTATATTAAATACTGACCAACAATTTGACTTCTATGACATCTCACTACGATGGCTATATGAGGTAAGCGACAAAGATCTTATTAGAGCGAACTTTATCAATATTGACAATGCATTAGTATTTACCGAAAATGCTACGATTGATGGAAATAGCACTTCTCGTGAGAGCACTATAAGTCAAAACAGTATTGGTGGTGGTCTATTTTATTCAAGAACATGGAATGACCATTTTAAAACATCATTACACATTTATGAAACAGATTATAAACTAAGAGCCGTAAATGCGAATTTATTTGAATCGCAACGGTTTTTACAAGAAAACAAAGTCTCTGAAACAGGAGTTAAAGTAACATCTAACTATACATTGAGTGAGACCATGGGGCTGGATTTTGGGTACCAATTTATAGAATCGGAGGTTACCAACTTAGATGATGTAGACAACCCGCTCATTCGAACATTAATCTCAGAAGTTGTAAGAACCCATAGTGGTTTTTCACAATTCAATTTTCAATCTAAAAACAAGCAAACACAGCTCCATCTTGGCTTTCGTTATAATTATTTGGACAAGTTTAAAAAACACTTGTATGAACCCAGAATTAGTTTTAATCAAAACTTTCTAGACTATTATGGAATTGAATTTTCAGGAGAAATAAAACATCAAACGATTTCGCAAACCATCAACTTCCAAAATGATTTCTTAGGGGTAGAAAAAAGACGATGGCAGTTAGCTAATGATGACAACATCCCAGTTATAATAAGTAAGCAGCTAGGAACTGCACTAAATTTCAATAAAAAAGGCTGGTTATTTAGTGTAGAGGCATATTATAAAAATGTGGATGGTATTACCACACAAAGTCAAGGGTTTCAAAACCAATATGAGTTTGAAAAAACCAATGGGAGTTATGATGTAATTGGGATTGATTTTTTAGCTAAAAAACATTATCAAAATATAAATACTTGGTTGAGTTATTCTTACATGGACAATCAGTATACTTTTGCAGCTCTCCCAGAAAGAAGATTCCCTAGCAATCTAGATATTACACATTCAGCAACACTAGGTTTTACCTATCGCTATCAAGGATTTAAATTTTCTACGGGGCTCAATTGGCATACTGGGAAGCCAACAACCAGACCTGTAACTGGTCAAGAAATTGTTAATGGAGAACTTAATTACAATCCGTCAAATTCAGACCAATTGGCAGCATATCTTCGTTTGGATGCTTCGGCGCTTTATGAATTTCAAATAGGAAACACTTCCCTTCAAGCAGGTATTTCTGTATGGAACATATTAGATAAAGAAAACCAAATAAACAATTACTATCGCATTAATGATAACGGCGAAGTTGAACAATTTGTTCAAAAAGCACTTGGTTTAACACCAAATGCAAGTTTGAGGGTTTTATTTTAAAAAAGGTCCTATTCAAAGAGTTAAACCTTTTACTTAGTAGCGCGAACTGGACTTACCCTTATTCCACTATGCTTCAAACATAAACTTCTCCTCCAATAACACTTTATTTTACAAAACAAAAAAAGCCCAACTCAAAGAATTGGACTTTTCAATCTAGTAGCGGGAACTGGTTCCGATAGCTATCGGAACGAACCTATGACTAAATAAAATAAAAAAGCCTTCACATTTCTGTGAAGGCTTAATTTTCCTAGTAGCGGGAACTGGACTCGAACCAGTGACCTTCGGGTTATGAGCCTTAGATTAATACTATTTGTATATTATTAAATACACTTATTTTCAATAAGTTATGATATTTTAGTTTTAAATGAAATCAAATAATATCATTAAAAAACACTTCATTCTGTACCTATTCTGTACCCCTTTTTGAATCACTATTCGTACCTTTGTATAATTATATTACGAATTATGGCAGCAATAAAAATTATACGAAGAAAAAATAAGCAGCGAAAAGATGGTACTGCTCCACTCGCTTTAAGAATAAGCAAAGATTACAAGACTAATTATACCTTTTTAGGTCAGTATATCTTAGAAAAAGACTGGAACGCTGATAGTGGACAAGTAAAAACATCACACCCAAATTCTAAACGCATCAATAATTTTTTATTAAAAAAACTATTAGAAGCTAATAATGTAGTCTTTGCTACTAACGACTCCATTACGAGTAAGGAAGTTAAAAATAAAGTAAAACGCCAAACACGTAAACTTTCTTTTTTTCAAATAGCCTCTGAACGTGTTAAATCAAAATATGATAACGGTACACTTTCGGTTGCTAAAGCAGAACTTTCCATACTATATAATATTGAAGAATTTCTAAATCTAAAATCAACTCGCAATAAAGAAACGGCTATTAAAGAAATCAAACAACGAAGAAAAGACCGTATTAGCAAAGCTCGAAAAGGCGAGTATACTATGCTTGATGCTTTAGAAGATTTCAATAAAAGCAACGCATTATATTTTGAGGATATTGACATAGCGTTTATAAAGAAATACAAAGTATTTTGCACTGCTTATCTAGGACAGAAAACACGCACTATTACCAATCAACTAATTTTTATTCGCACGCTATTTAATATTGCCATTAAAGACGATTTAGTTGACAGCAAATATTACCCGTTCGCTGGAGAAAAAGAAAAAATTCGTATTGGTTCTGGATTAAAAATAGGATTAACCAAAGAAGAAGTTGAAAAAATAGAAACTCTAGAACTAGAGCCTGAAAGTTCTATTTGGCATACACATAATGTTTGGCTTATCGCTTTTTATTTTGCGGGTATTCGTATTTCAGATGTTGTACAGCTCAAATGGTCAGATATTAAAGATGGTAGGCTAATGTACATAATGAATAAAAATGAAAAGCCTTTAAGCTTAAAAGTTCCAGAAAAAGCGGAAAGAATCTTAAAAGAATACAATAAAAATAAGAAGAAAAACAATGGTTATATTTTTCCCTTTTTAGCTAACGTAAACCCTAAAGACCCAAAAGATGTTTTTACGAAATCACGTAACGCTTCAAGTTTGTTCAACAAATATTTAAAGCGAATTGCTGTAATGTGCGAAATTGACAAAAATATTTCTAATCATATTGCTCGTCATTCATTTGGTAATATTGCGGGAGATGCAATACACCCTTTAATGCTACAAAAACTATATCGTCATAGTGACTTAAAAACAACTATAAATTATCAGGCTAATTTTATCCATAAAGAGGCTGATGATGCTTTGGATGCTGTTATTAATTTCTAACGTGGCATTGTTGAAATAGAATAACTCTTAACGAGTTATTTCCAGTTCAACAAGCGTTACATCATCATTATTTCTTCAAATGAGCCGATTAAATTTGCTTTATCGCTCAAAATATGATTAAATTTGAGCGATAAATAATAAGAATATAGCTCAAATGACACACATTCTCTGGAATTGGTTACTAAAAAATTGGCCTCAATTCACATATAACAAAGAAAGTCTTACAGAATTAGAGCAAACTTTTATTCAAAATAGCGGAACTGTGGTTGGTGCATTAAAGCACGTTTCTAATGATTCTAAAGATGATTTACTTGTAGAGATATTGAGTAATGAAGCAATGAAGACTTCTGAAATTGAGGGCGAGTATTTAAACAGAGATAGTGTTCAATCTTCCATCAAAAGAAATTTAGGGTTAACGGTTGAAAAACGAAAAGTACCACCTGCCGAATTCGGTATTGCCGAAATGATGGTGGATTTGTATTTAAACTACAACAAACCTTTATCTCACGACCAACTCTTTGAATGGCATAAAATGATTACCAACGGTAGACGTGATTTAACAAATATCGGCTCGTATAGAACACATACAGAACCAATGCAAGTTGTTTCAGGCAGATTAGATAGACCAAACGTACATTTTGAAGCTCCGCCATCAAAAGAAATTCCACGAGAAATGGAGCAATTTATTACGTGGTTTAATGACGCACATACTAAGAAGAATGAGTTGGATATGTTTCCGTTAATCAAATCGGGAATTGCTCATTTATATTTTGTATGTATACATCCTTTTGAAGATGGAAATGGACGAATTGGACGTGCTATTGCAGAAAAATCTATTGCTATGAGTACAAAAAAGCCAACACTGATTTCTCTTTCTCATACCATAGAAGCTAATAAAAAAGACTATTATACTTTTTTAGAAAACAACAACAAAACGTTAGAAATCACAGAGTGGCTCTCATACTTTGGTAAAACTATACTTGATGCTCAAAATAATACTTTGAAACATATTGATTTTCTTATAGAAAAAACAAAGTTTTTTGACCGTTATAAAACACAGCTAAATGACCGACAATTAAAAGTAGTTAAACGAATTTTTGAAGAAGGCTACACTGGTTTTAAAGGTGGATTAAGTGCAAAAAACTATGTGAAAATTGCTAAAACATCTGAATCTACTGCAACCAGAGATTTGGCAGATTTAGTCGAAAAAGAAATTTTGACCAAAACAGGAACATTTAAAAGCACTCGTTATTCGTTAAATATTAGGTAACTTAATTATTTACAAAAAACTTTCTGCTAAAGATTGATAATAATAACATTTACGGAAATCCTCATCTAAAAAAACTCATAAATTATTATCTTTAAGTCGATTAAGCCAAATATAGATTTTATAAAAGCTAATGGATATTCATTGGCTTTTTTGTTGCTTAGAATATAGTATAAATAAAACTTAAAGATGTACGTATCAAAATTAGAGATTGAGAACTATCGAAATTTCACGGAATTCTCTATCGACTTAAAACCGCTCACGCAGATTATAGGAGAAAATAACATTGGAAAATCTAATCTACTAGATTCCCTTGGCTTAATTTTTAGCCAAGAAGTATCCTTCTTTAAAAGGCGTACTTTAGAAATTTCAGACTTTAATTATAACGCTATTTCAGCACTTAAAAAAGCTATCATTGACTTTACTATACCACCAGACAAAATTATTTACCCTGTAATTAAGATTAAGGCTACTCTCACTGATTTTGATGAAAAACAAGAAGCAGTAATTACAGAATGGACAAGTAATGATGAATTTACAGAAGCGACCTTAACCTATTCTTTTGCTCCAGTATCTTCCTTTAATGCTGTTGAAGAGATAGAACGACAAAGAAAATTTTTAAAGGATTATGAAAAGGAAATTGGTACTGAAGCTTATGCAGAAATTCCTGAAAAGGAAATTTTAAATCTTTTGAATTTTCCAATATCAAAATACCATTATCGCATTTATGGGGGTAATCAAAATGAAACTTTAGCAAACACTTATCATCTTAATCAATTAAAATTTGAACTTTTAGACGCACTAAGAGATGCAAAAACGGAACTATCCGCTAGCAGGAATAGTAGTTTACTTTTTAGGGTATTGAATGCTAATGAGGAAACGGAATATCAAGATTTAAAAAAGCAACTTATTGGCTTACAGAAAGCAATTGAAGATAATGACGCAATTTCTGGAATTAAAACTCGTATCTCAGAACAGCTTGATAAAATCTCATTGAGCACAGAAAACTCAAACAATATAGTAGACCTAATTTTCTCACTACCTAACGTGGATGATTTACTACGTAAATTGAGCTTGATTTATAACGACAATCCTATCAAAATTGAAAGAAATGGTACTGGAAGAAACAACCTGCTATTTATATCATTAATGCTTTCTTTTATCGAAGACCCTAAACGGATAAAGACTACTTATTTTAGAATTGTTGGCATTGAAGAACCAGAAGCACATTTGCACGCAAATCTTCAAAATCATCTTGCTCAAAATTTAGACACCTTGATTAAAGATGACACAGGAAAGTATAGAAAGGATATCCAACTGATACTAACCTCCCATTCCAATCACATTACTACTAAAATAGATTTTGAAAATACTGTTGTCCTTCATTACAAAAAAGACAAATTAGAACCTCATTACGTGCTAGAAGGATTTGGTGAAACTGCTGAAGAAAAGAGACAAATTAGTTATCTGAAAAAGTACTTGGACTCTGAAAATGTCAACTTATTCTATTCTAGAAAACTAACTTTAGTAGAAGGCATTTCAGAAAAATTATTATTCCCTATATTCTATAAAATTCACACCAAAGAAACTATTGAGAAATCGTCTTGCGCAGTAATAAATGTTAATGGACTAGCATTCAAAAATTTCCTTAGTATTATTAAAAATGGATTCCATACTAAATGCTTGGTATTAACTGACAGAGACACTGGAACAGCTAGTGAACATCGAGGAGAGGCTTTAAAAGAGGCCTATAAAGGAATCCCTGAGATAGAAGTCAAAATTACAACTCTATCAACCTTTGAAAAAGACTTGATAGCCGCAAATAACACAGGTGATGGTAAAAGCATTTTGTGTTCGGTCATTAAAATAGTAAGGCCCATTGCCGGAAAAGCGCTAGTTGATGGAATAGGTGAAAACCCTATAAACATTGAAACGTTTTTTACCTTGATAGAAGGATATAAAAGTGAATTTGCACTACAACTTGCAATACATCTTAATAATGACAGTAAAGGTTTCAAAATACCTGAATACATAACAAAAGGTATAGATGTTATTCACCCACCAAAATCAGAAACAGATGCCAGCAATTAAACCTACATTAGTCATTGCAGGACCTGGTGCGGGAAAAACTCACGGAATGGTAGATGAAATAATAAAGGCTCTTCCTAATCTTGAGAACCATAGGTATATGATAGTTATTACTTATACAAATTCTGCCACTCAGAATATAAAAAAGAGACTCTCTAAAAAGATATCAATTCCTCCAAACCTTTTTATTGGAACAACTCATTCATTTTTAAACAAGTTTATAGTAATACCTTACTCTAGCATTAATAACCAAGACGTTAAAGGAGAAAAATTATTTATTCAATGTGGCATAGATAATGTTTTAGAAAAACTATTCAAAAATCAAAATAGACCTGATGATATTAAAGCAGTTAGTGCAATTAGAGGCAAGATAAAACGTGCATTACTTAAAGATGGTTACATAACATATGACCAAACTCTTGCACTAGCAGAAGAATGTTTTAAAAACAAACGAATAAAAGAAATTACAGCTAATCGTATTCAATATCTTTTCGTAGATGAATTTCAAGACACCAACAATAAAATTTTTGGAGTTATTGAAGATTTAAGAAAACAAAAAAAAACAATTATATATTGTGTAGGAGACCCTGAACAATATATTCAGAGCTTTGATTCTTCAATAAGAAATTTCAATAACCTTCCCATCTTAAAAGCTTCACGAAGCTCTCAGTACCTAACCATCCTTAACAAATCGAATAGAAGGTCAGCAGAACCTATTGTGAACTTTCTAAACCATTTTAGTCAAAGGCAATATGGTTCTGAAACATTTGAACAAACAAAAATAAATTCTATGATTGGTGAAAATGTAAAATTCATTAATAAGCCCTCGGATATAACATCAATGCTACCTTCATTTTTTGACATCTGTGAAGCACATAGCATTCCTCATATTGAAAGAGGAATAATTGCAAAAAAAAATGATGTAGTAAAAAAAGCTGTTGCTGCCTTAAAAGGGAACGTGTTATCTCCTGACAAATCCATAAATATTTCACCTATTAATGAAATTCGAGATACTTTACTATCTGTATTAGATACAAACCAGTCGCAATATTGTGAAACCTATAATGAAACTTCTTTTGACTTACGAGTTAAATGCGTCCAAATCATCCGAGCAATAAGAAATGGTAAAATTGATAACGAAAATACTTTTGTAAAGTTTGTAACGGAAGCTTTAAGTCTAGAGGTTAAGAACCGTATTCCCTTCAAAATAGATAATTTAAGAATTAGTATTGAAGCTCAAAGAAGCACTAATGCAATAATGGTATCTAACATCCATAGATTTAAAGGATTAGAAGTTGATGCGGTTTTAGCCGTAGCAAAAACAGAAAAAGAACTCAACCTATGGTTAGAAACAGATACCGCAATACGTGATGCCCATAATGAAAAAGCAACAAGTGATTATCCTAGACTAGGCTACGTTGCATTTAGTCGAGCTAGAAAAATACTTTGTATTGCTTGTCTTGAATCAACTACCAAGGTTACAAAAGAAAAATTAATAAAATTAGGAGTGGATATAATTTAGAATTACAGTGAAGAAGAAAAGAAAACCAATACCTCAAATAACTAAAGTTAGAGCCAAATTACAAAAGGAAATAGATTCAGCTTGTCCATTTTGTAATAATGAAGATGTTGAGCATTTTCAAATTCATCACATTGATGAAGACCCTTCGAACAATGAATTGATAAATTTACTCCTTTTATGCCCAACTTGTCATTCAAAAATCACTAAGGAAGATATCTCAAAACAAGTTGTAATTAACAAAAAAATCAGCTTAAGAAATAGAAATTCAAAAGTGCAATTTATTTCAGTTTCAGTTGATGAAGAAAATTGTAGCTGGAGACCCATAAAAAATGCGAAAAATTCTTTCGAAGCAGTAAAGCTAAGCTCATTATTTCCAATATTCAATTTTAGCTTAATAAACAACTCCAATAAAACATTACTATTAACTAGTATAAGAGTTAAAGTTAAAAGATTACCAATTGGCTTATCCGGTCCACATATTCCGCTACCTGAAATTTTAAGACCATCGGTAACTTATAAAATAAAAATGCCTATTGAAGGTGAAACCGAAGAAACGATATTAAAAGAAGAACTAGAAGTACCTATGATAAGAGCGTTCAAATTCCAAATTGAATTATTTTCTGATTCTATGGAAGCTTTCAAACCTCCCAATAAATACGCCCTCTTCTTTGAATTTAGATTTAATAATGACTTTTATTGTGAAGCACCTATGATTCTGCTCAATAGTAGCGAATACTATGAAAAGTTAAACCATTATTTTATGAACTAAAAATTTAGATTAAAATTAATTATGTCTGGAAGATTACAATTAATAGAACAAAAATTATTGGCCATTGATGGTGCTGAATTTCAAAATCTATGTGACAACTATTTGTCATTAAGAGAAGAAGAATACTCTAGCCTAAATAGAAGTGGCAGCCAATTAGGAAAGCAAAAAACCATTGTAGGTACTCCAGATACATTTTTAAGACTTTCTGATAATAAATTAGCTTATGTTGAATTTACAACACAGGCAACTTCATTAGTTACAAAAGTCACAGATGATATTGATAAATGCTTGGATGAATCAAAGACAGGTGTTAATCCTAAATTGATTCATAAAATTATCATCTGCTATAACAGTAGACTTTCCGTTGAGGAAGAAACGAAGATTCAAGAGTATATTCAGAATAAAAGAGTATCGTTAGAACTAATTGGTATAGATACTATTGCTTTAGAAATAATGTCTAAATACTTATTGCTTGCTAGGGAATACCTTGGTATTGCTCTCGACACAGGACAAATTCTACCTTTTCATAAATTCATTTCAGAGTATAACAATAAAGCGAATCAGCTATCTACTCCACTAGACAATATATTTTTTCACAGGAATACAGAGTTGAAACAAATTAATAACGTCCTATCTTATAAAGATTTGCTTATTTTATCTGGTGCTCCTGGTGTAGGTAAAACTAAGATTGGAATAGAAGCTATTCAAAAATTCAAGAAAGAGAATCCCTCTTTTGAATCTTATGTTATTGCAAAAAAGGATGTAGATATTTTTGAGGATTTAAAGATTCAATTAAGACCAGATAAAGATTATATATTACTTATTGATGACGCAAATAGACAGCTTCCAAATTTGAGACAAATTTTTGGAATCTTTAAAGAAAATAGAACAGGTAAATTAAAACTGGTTATTACAGTCAGGAATTATGCATTAGTAGATATAAGAAGTTCCAGTATTGAATTTGTTTCAGAAACAATAGACATACCGAAATTTACGGATGAAGAAATCATTGATATATTAAAAAGTGATTCATTTGGAATTGTAAATCATAAATATCAAAAAAAGATTGTAGAAATT
This sequence comes from Patiriisocius sp. 208BN25-11, assembly GCF_058147145.1. Taxonomy (NCBI): domain Bacteria; kingdom Pseudomonadati; phylum Bacteroidota; class Flavobacteriia; order Flavobacteriales; family Flavobacteriaceae; genus Patiriisocius; species Patiriisocius sp. 208BN25-11. Next base: position 90,794 of record NZ_JBYVJY010000012.1, on the reverse strand, counting down.
GCTGATGGAAATCCTAGGTTAGCCATTATGGGTGCTCGTGTAGCTTTAGAAAAGCAATCTGATTTTTTATTTGGAGATGTTTCCGATTTATTTGAGACTTATTTTTCAAGTTTCTCAATGGATTTTAATTTATTTGAAAAGCCTGAACTATTAAAAGCTTTAGGAATAGTCTCGTTTTTCTTTACAATTGAAAGAGAGAACAAAGAAGAAATTGGAAAGTTACTTTCTATTTTTGAATTAGATTACTATACTTTCAATGAGGCTATAGAGGAATTGCACAAAAGAGAATTAGTAGAAGTCCAGTATAATCATATACGTATATCTGAACAGGTAATGGCAACTTACTTCTTTTATATAGTTTTTATAAGAGACAAACATTTATCCTTTGAAAAACTTTTGTTTAACTACTTTGATAGCCATAAATTCTCTTTTAAAGAAGCGCTATATCCTTCTAGTCATTCGTTTGGTTATGAAAACGTATTTACTAAAATAAGTTCTTCATTTGATAAGTACATTGATGCAGTTAGTTCAAATCAAGGTAAATTATTAGCGTTTCTAGATTTATTTTGGTTTAACAAGCCAGATGTGACATTAGCATATTTCTTATCGCAGACAAATGCAATTCCTGAACCAATAACTCCGATATATAATACTCATTATGAGACAAATGATTTTGTACATAGTAAAGAACAAACTATAGATTATATTTCAAGGTTTTTTAGGCAACAAACGGAGTCTTTCATCCCTGCGATACAGCTTGGTTTTGAATATATACGAAAAAGACCCGAACACTTGCCCGAGTTTATTCGTAGAATTAGAGAGAACCTAATTTTTGATGAACCCGACGAAAGATATGGTTATCAAAGACAAGCTAATTTTATTCAGTATTTAAAGGATAATATCGAGGATAAAAAAGAACACTACTCCATTGCATTTTTTGCTATAGCTGAGACCTTTCTAAAACATTCCTATCATATTACACACGGAGGAAGAAAACACACGATTTCCTTTTACGATTATCCTTTGCCTGCTACTGAAGAAATAAAGAACATAAGAACCAATATATGGGAAACATTATTTTTACTAACTAATGACTACAGAGAGGAAGTAATAAATACTATAAATAAATACAAACCAGGTTATAGAGAACGAAATCCAGAAATTCTTGATTTTGACCTGACCCTATTAATTCCATTTATCAAAGAATACTTTTCTCCAAGTTCTTTTAAAGAGGCATATGTCGCTAATAGATTAATAACTACTCTTAGTAGAGAAAAGAAATTATCTAATATGAGCTATTTGGAGTTAAAGCCAATTTTTGACACCAAAGAATATCAAGATTATAAAAAGCTAGACTGGAACAGGTTTAGAGATAAAGATGAATTTGACTTTAACGACTGGCGTGAATATGAAAAAGTAAAGAGCAATGACTTAAAAGAAAACTTCACATTCAATTCAAAGTTAGAATTTGATTCTTTTCTAACTACAATTGATAATACTCAAAGTGTTAAAGAAAGTAACCATTCTCAAATTGAGAATTCACTAGAAATAATTTTATCTGAAAACTTTACACAAAACAATGAGCTTGGACTTTCACTACTAAAAGCGTACTTAAAAAAAGACTACGACATCAGGGCTTTACATAGGACAATTTCAACAATAGTTGTTAATTCTGAAGATTCTGCTTTAAAATTATGGGAAATACTAGATTCTTGGGATAATAAAAATTGTATTTATTGGAAACTTAATTTTCTAGATAGATTACCAAAAGAATATGTTAATAACAAGTATTATAATAAACTCATTAAAACTATAGAATCGATAAACATCTATGCTTACCTATATCTAGACCAATATGTTAAGTATTCAAACAAATCTAGAAATGCCATCAAGGAAGTAATGCGTATTGTTCATAGTAAGATTAAAACAGAATCAATTAGTATTCGATTATCTGAATATCCATTTAAGGATGGACTAGAATTCCTTGAAAATGACTATTTACTAATAAAAGAGTCTTATTTTCAACAATTTGTACTGTCAAAATCTTCTGTTTCTTTTGACTATCAACTTAAAGGATTTGCTAACATTTATAAAAAGCATCAAGAATTTTTATTTGACTTTTTCTCCTATTTCTTTTCAATTAACAAATTACACGGAGATGATAAAAATATGGATATCTCATTTATATGGAATTATCCAAACAGAACAAATGAAATTGAAAAAGTAATCAATTATCTAATGGATAATGACTTCTACTTTGGACTTGGAGGTCATTCAGTATCTATTCTCTTTAACAACTTAGATGAAAAACAGATACAGACAGCTTTTGTATTTATAAAAAAATTAATAGAAAAGAACTTAACTAACAGAACTTATGTAGAGGTGATTTTTGAGTCCATTAGAACAAATCTACAGGTAAAACACGATGAATTGTTCTTGTATTTTTTGAGTCTTAATAACGATGTTGATTTTTTCAAAACTATAGATTGGGTCGGTAATCCTGGAGTACAAATGGGTGAAGTTATTTGGGGAGAGTTACACGCTAAGAGATGGGAAAAAGTATTAGATATACTAAACACATCAAATGAGCAATTAAGATATATTCCAATAAAAAGTTATCTAAAAAAACGAATTCAGTCTGAGTACAATAGTGCCGAAGGAGAAAGAATGAGAAATTTCATTAGACCAGATAGACGTTGATTTTAAAAAAAATTTATCGTTAACGGGTATTCTAAAAAAATAAAACTTCTGTAATTATAAAATAGAGTCATCAAAATCCAAGCAATTATTACAATTACTTTCTATCCATTCACGGTAATTAAAAACATCTGTATAAACTCCATATAAATTTGGGTCAGCACAAGGGTTTCCTCCCCAACTAGTAATACCCAGTAGAACACCTCTATCCTCATTTATAGTATAAAGTGGCCCTCCACTATCCCCACCACAAGTATCTTTTCCTGGGCTTGAGGCACAAATCATATTATCAGTTACAGCACTATTTGTTGCTCTATAATTTACTTCACAGGTATTATGGTTTTTAACTGATACGGTTGTCTTCCGTAAAATTTCTGGAAAAACAGTTCCATTTACATCAGTAGCTCCCCAACCAGAAACGAATAGTTCTTTACCTACTTGATTAAGATTTTGGTATTCCTGTTGATTTGTTGGCAAGGACACTATTTGATTATTTGTAACCAAGCTTATAGGTAAACTCAATTCTAATAAGGCTATATCATTATCTTGATTCACTTGGTTGTAATTAGGATGCTCTATTATGTTTATCACATCGTATATTTCTCCACCCTGATTTAAATTAGAAGAATTGGCAAATATGAATATATCTGATACTGTTCTTCTCTGTAAGCGTCCCAACCAATCTTCATAATATAAACAATGTGCTGCCGTTAAAATCCAGCGGTCACTAATAATACTCCCTCCGCAGAAGCATTCAATATCTTGTTGTGGCTCTAAAAGACCAACTTGCCAAGGTACTTCAGATATATCTGGCACTTCATCACCTCCAATAATATCTTCATATTTAACGACGCTTTTTTCATTATCAATATCCTGAATAAATGGCTTATTTACTTGATTACAGCTAAATAACAAAAGCATCAAAATGGGACTAAAAAAACAGACTCTTTTCATAACTATATTTTTAAAATTACTTATTCGTGATATCGATACTTAAACCAAAATAAAATCTTGGTTTTGTGTTGAATTCAAAACTAATATCATCATTAATTATAGAAGAACCACCTACGACATCGCCAACACTCAGGTCATTTAGTTTTGGATACCAAGTAAATACAGCTCCAGTTGATAAAGTAAATTTAGGAGCTAATTCAATTCCTCCTCCTAAAAAGAATAAAGGTTTCTCTTTTGAGGGCCCAACTCCAAATTGAAAAAAGGCTGGAACATCCCAAGAGTTGTTTAAGTACAAATTAAGATATGCCGCTATTGCAAGTTCATTATCTTCATCTTCGGTTTGCGATATAATTGTTTCTCCTGCTTCATTTGTATCAGTGCCAAATTGAGGGAAAGAAACATTGGTATATAAAACACCGCTACTTAGGACTGGAATGAATGTTGTTTTTTTCCTAATATTTACAAGAAAAGTTTTTGAATTATCAATCTTAATAGACTTTTCAGTATCATTAAAAGTAACTTTCTCAAGAACTATCGTTAGTTCTGTTCTCTTTGATTTATTTACTGAAATAGGCTTAGCAATAAGAAATTTATCTTCGCCAAACTTGTGTTTTTCTTTTTCAATTGTATCAAATAGCTCTTTTATCTTATCATATTTAGAATCTATATCTTTTTTAGTAGTTTTTAAAGCTTCAATATCACTACCTATTTCCTTGATTACATTATCTATATGACTACTTAAATGAACCTGACTAGCGGTAAAAGTAATCAAAGAGAAATGGGTTTTCAGGTCATCATATCTTTTATCTAAATCATCTAAATACTCTTGATTTTTCTTTAAAGCAGTTTTATTAGAATTCAATACACTAGTAATACTAGATATACTGTTTATACCTTGTAAATTCGCAAATGCATCATTATATTTTTCTGCCACACTCTCATTGGTTTCGGATAAATCTAAAGCACCCATAGCATTCCAAAATAAAGTGTTATTAGTAAAAAAACTGTTGTCTTGAGATTTTACAAGAAGGAACATCTCAACAAACTTAGGTTCTAATGTGGCAGTGCTAGGAGCATTTATTACTGGCCTAGCACGCTTACCTCTTACAGAAGCGGCTTGAACCTGTTGGATATAACTAGCAGCATTATTCAAAAACTCCCTAGATGCTATAAATAATTCATCATCAAGTTCCTTTTGAGATGTCCTATAAATATATTGGAGAGGATTCTCAAAAATAGCATATACTCTAAATTCATTAGATTTTACTTGAAAGTAATCTTTATCATTAAGGGTTTTTTCAGTTTTTTGGGAAGTATCAATATATAAATCTAAATTGTTTTCATCCTTAACTCCTAAAGTGATTTCGTCTTTTACAGTTTTACTTTTCTTAATTTCATCTCTACCAAATTGAGCTGAGACTGGAACGCATAATAATAATGTTACTCCAAATAATATCCATTTAAAATTCATTGTTTTGACTATTAGTAGTTTATGACATAAAAATATGAAATACTAAGGTATAAAACATACCCAATATCGGGTATATTACCAATTATCAAATCATTTACTTCTATAGTTCAAATTAAATAAGTGAAAATAATTACTCAAAACAATTATTATAGTTTTGAAGATGATTGAGAATTTAAAAAGTTAATTCACTAAATAACATTTGTTTATTCATTCCTTTTTCTTTCGAACAGTTTTTAATACTTCATCCAATCTATCCTTGTTTAAAGATTGAGAAGCAACATCAAAAACACCTAAATCAATTAAATACTCTTGGTTAGTTCTACCATTTTGAGGCACTAAATGCGATAAATCTCTACGAAGTTGTTGTGTATCCATTTTACTCAAAATCTTTGTATCATCATACCCCAAAGACGAGAGGATTAAATGCCCTAAATCCCGTTGAGATTTAGAAGGCACAACTCCATTTTCTAGGTTAGGACGGAACAAAAATTCTGCGAAATTTTGCTCTTTGAGAATAGCAAACGGAAACGCCACATTAATTGCTCTAAGGTTTTTAGTATCTGTAAACGGAAGTACATTGCTCGGCAATCGTATAGTGAAATCACTTTCAGTAATTTTAATACTTCGACTACCATCGGGATTTTGCACAGCATTAAATCCCTCACGTAATTGGAACGAAATATTGTCGGGTTGCGCTTCTTTTAAATCTTCAATAATTGTTTCAGTATCTTGCATAACCTCTTTTTTCTGCTGAATTATTGCTTCCAACTCCTGTCGTTTTGGACTATCAAGCGGTAACGACTTTAATTCATTTTCTAACGCTTTAATATCACCACCTAACTTTTCACGTTCGAGTGATTTCGTTTTTAGTTCCTTTTTGATTACCTTACTATGCGCTTTAATTTCTTTAAGCTGAAAATCCATTGCATCAACCGTAAAAACATCTGCGCCAAATTCCCGCGACAATTCTAATTTGGTAGTAGATGAAATTTCAGAACTATTAGCAATTTCAGTAAGTGACGTTGTAAAAGCGTTTTCATCTAAAAAGTCAGCTTTGGCAATAATTTTGCCTATCAATTTTTGCTCTCGGGGTGATTTACTTTTTGCAAAATCGTGCAACTGAATAAAATTTCGCCAGTTCTCTATCCACTTTGCAACTGCTTCATTTCCTTCAAACTTACTAATTAACAACTGTAAAATTTCTGTCTTTGATTTGCCTTGTTCAGTCAGTTGAGCTTTGTAATTTTTTATTTTATCTTCATTTGAAAGATTACTTTCCTCTATAGTTTCTGTATTAACCTTACTCTTCAGTTCTGAATTTGTTGGATTTCTCCCTAACTCTAATTGTAAGTTAAAATACTTCTCAGCAATAATCTTAGCCCTTGAGTTATTCGGATAATTCCTTTCTAAAAAAACACTTAATTCTTTTTCGTCAGAAATCTCTAACGAAGAAATTGCATCGTCCAAATCTATATCTGCTTTTTTATGGTCTAATTCATCTTTTTGCTGATTCAATTTCAGTTTATTACTTCTTAGTTTTGCACTATAACTAAGGTGTTCCAAAGAGAGTGAATCCTTATTCTCTCCAAGAGAATGAGCTGTCTCGTTAGAGACAGCTTTGTTTTGCAGAGTTGAAAATAATTTTTCGGGCATCACAACATTATAGCAGAAATCCCTAAGGATTTCAATGTTGAGTTTTTGGGGCTAAGTCCTTAAAGTATTGCCAATTTTGGCAAGACTTCTTATGATTAACTATAGAGGTGTCAAAAAAAACATATGCTATTCCAAATCTCTTATTTTCCTCAATTGTAATACCCAATTTCGCAAATTCTTCTTTAACCTTTTGAGGCTCTAAATTCTTTGCCTGTTCGTGGGATAATTTCAGAAAATACGGATGATAAAATATATTCCTCTGGTCGCTCCCTTGTTTCAAAGTATCGGGGTCAATAATATTACTCGCTATCGAATAATCAATGCTTTTTTCTTTAGTAGTTTGTTCTTCTTGTTTCGTCTCATTTTTCTGCGCACAACTTTGTAGTGAGATTAGTAGTGTGGCAAGAAATAATGTTTGGAAAGTTTGGCGGTTTGTTCTGAATTGTTCTCGTTTCATTTAACTTAGAATGCACTTGTGGTTCAGCAAGCATATTTGAAAAAAGAAAGCGTGAACCTCAAGCCAGTATAAACAATCACAGAACGGTACCGCCAAGTACCACGAGCAAATTGAAACCAACAAGAGGACACGCCCATTCAGGCGCGTAGTCTTAATAATTCCTTTGCTCTTTTAAAATTGGCGGTTTTATCTGAAAAGAATATTAGCTTACGCTATCTTATGTATGTTATGGTTATGTTATATCAATAGGCTTATAATTTTGTTTTGAACTACAAAGTTAGAAATTATTTAATAGCTTTAAGGAATATCAGAATTTCGATATAAATAATTCTTCAAATCTCAACATATAAAAACACCTCCTTTCAAAATAGGCTCTCGGCTAAAACACCTAAAAACTGGAAAAATTATTGAGCTATTACGTTACGATACACAGCTTACATATTCAATGCACCAGTCAATCAATGGCAGTAATACTAGAACTATACCTAATTACAATTATCTATATGGAAACCATATAGATACAAGAGAGAAAATAAATGGTCTAACAAAAGAGTTTGAGCTTGTTAATCAACAATAAACGTTTTTTTAAAGAATGTTTTTTATTAGTTACAGTTCCTGATAAACTCCCATAGGGTATACCAAACAAAACTAATCTCTTTACTACTAAGGGTTTCCCCTTTAGTAAAGAGGGCAATAGTCGGTTCGGACAAGCCTTTTTTAAGGCGAATAAATTTTCTAGTTTTAAGCACAGCTTCAATAACGAAATGTGGCTTATAATCTATCTTTTTATCCTTTATTTCCCAGTTCGAACCTAAATAAAGGAGTATGCTTTTTTTCTGTTCCCTTGTTCCAGATTCTAAAACTTCTTTTGCATTTTTTATAACCTTCAATGCTTCAATAATATTCAAATGATAATTAGCGATTTCTTCCTGTAACGTATCGTAGTTTTCATTAAGTCGCTGAATATTAATTTTTAGTTCTTCATACTTTCGCTTCATTATTGAACGAATTTCTGAATCTATTTCTATCACTAAATTATTTTCAATCTGATTTTTTTGTCTTGTTAAGGTTTGAATTTGCCTTTTTAAGTTAAATGAAGTTGTTACCTGTAAATGTGTTTTACTTCCCTTTTGCTCACTTATTCTCTCAATACCAAAGTCAAACACTTCATTTGGTAAAGAAATCCGTTCAATCTCTGTTTTCAGTTGTGATTCTATTAAACTTTTGGAAAGTGGTTTTTCCTTGCAGTTAATATCTCGTTTACGGTGAACACAACGATAATAGTCAAAAGACTTTTTCTGTTGTGTTTTGATAATAAATTTTGTTTTTCTTTCTGCTGTTATTTGAGCATCACAAAATCCACACTTGAATACACCTTTGTATTCAAACTCTAAATTACGCCGACGGATTTTATTTTTTCTGTGCATTACATTTTGTACACGTTCAAATTCATTTTGAGTAATCATCTTTTCGTGAATTCCCAAGTGTAATTTATCTGCCCACCTGAAAAGACCACAATAAAACGGGTTATGAAATAATTTATGAAAACAGGAAAACGACAATATTTTCGCTTTTCTATAAAGAGGGTACTCTTTTTTCATAATTCTATAGACTTCGGATAACGTATATTGCTCACTTAATAAAAGTTCCCATAACTTTTTTACTATAGAAAAATATTGAGGGTCAGGAATAATACTTTTTCCGTCTTTTTTAGTTCCATAATTAAGATAGCCTAAAGGTGCTTTACTTGGGTATATTCCTTTTTCAACAAGACTACTCATTCCACGTTTTACATTAGTGCTTAAATCTCTAATAAATTGATTTGCCATAGCACTTTCTACCATATATAATAGGACATTGTCTTGTGGCAAATAACTTCTTTCTGCAGTGATTATTTCTTTAATAATATTATTTTGGAGCATCCAAGAAATTTGCCCATTTTCTACTGGGTTACGGGACAACCTATCTATTTTCCAGCTAAGAATTATTTGTGCTTCGTTTGAATGAATCCTTTCCATCATTTTTTGGAAAGCAGGACGTTGATATGGTTTTCCTGCTGACTTTTCATCAATAAATATTTCTATAATATTTAACCCACGAGTACGAGCTATTTCGTACATTATCTTTTTTTGGTCATCTATAGATTGTACCTGGCGGTTTTTGTCTTCGGTTGATTTTCGGAGATAAATAAAGCAATTCATTGATTTGCGTAAAAAAATAGAGATGATGAAAGAAGTTCAAATACGATAAAGGAGATTGAAAATAATATCAATAACCATTTAGTTCTGATATGTTCCCATTAGGGTTATTTTTTTTGTGAATTTTCTACCTCTATAGCTAAAGAAATAAGACCTACCAGAGCTGTTATTTTGATATCAGCTTCGTCTCGATTGATTTTTACTCCATAATGCTTGAGATAGAGCTTTTGAAAGTCGGTAATGTCTTTTGATTTCCATTTTGTCATTATAAGAGGCTAGTAAATAGAATAATGGAGAACCGTTATACCATACTGAATAGCAATGTGCATAACTTATTTTGAGCCATTATTAATGCTACATAAAAGTGTGTTTTTACAAGCTAATTTCTCAGGAAATTAAGCTGTTTTGTGTTAAATATCTTGTACTGAAAAGTCCTTTTTTGCGAAAGGGCTTTTTTCTATTTCCTAACCATTTTTAATATGGAACACATTATCAAGGTACGTAGCCGTCTAATTTCTCAATTCCATCAACTCGACATTGGAAAAGGTGCAAAAATTGATTTAAGAGAACTTCGTCATAATCATATTATGGTCAAGTTCATTTGCGAAGAACACACAAACAATCCATTTTGCATAGTTGGGAATATAAATGAATTATACAGTATTCGGGCTGATATATTAAAACACGAAAGGATTGAAGGTATGAAATACAGAGAATATTTAGAAGCCAAAATAAGAGGGGAATTATAAACTCTCAATACATCTTTACTTTTTAACCTTTTTTAAATGAATACACCCAAACAATCATCACTAGATTATCTTCATAAGCCTTTTGAACCTACTAAAGTAGAACTGCAAACTGAATTCAGAGCCAGAGTTTTAGAACAAATCCCGCTTGCAGAAATCAAAATCCAATACAATAAAGAAGTTGCTACCGATGACCGTATTAAAATACTTAATAGCTATCAAGCATCAGAAATCCTTAGAGCATTTTGGAATAATGACACATTGGAACTACAAGAACAATTTAAAATTCTGTATTTAAACAACTACAACCAAGTAATTGGGTTATACCCGCATAGTCAAGGCAGTATTACGGGAACTGTAGTAGATATTCGATTAATTTTAATAGGAGCATTACAATGTGGAGCAATAGCTATGATTGCTTGCCATAATCACCCTAGTTCCAACACAAATCCGTCACAAGCCGATAAAATTCTTACTCGAAAAATTCAGCAAGCTTCCCAATTAGTAGATATCAAACTTCTCGACCATATCATTTTAACGAAAGATGACTACTATTCATTTGCAGACAATGAAGAACTATAATGAAACTTAATTGCATTTATTCATTACCAAAAGAGATTAAAAAAATAAAAATCTACAAAAATATGAAGCCGACTCAAACTAGTCAAGGATTTACCGCTACGAGTTCTTCCTTGCCAGTTTGGTCTATGACTTTATTAAGAAAGGGCATATTTAATTTTTAATCTCATTAAAATTCAATAGAAAAAGAAGTTGCTATTAAAACTTTAGACATTGATTCAGAAGAAAACATTATCTGCTTTTTAAAAGACCTATTACAACACGGTTGTATTTCAGGAATGGTTAGTTCATTAATTTATTACCGTGATACAGAAAAATTCTTTTATAAATATTATGAAGATATCATCTAGCCTAAAACTGAATATGAAGAATCTATAGGTCAATCAATGAAAATTGAACATCAGTTAAATAATCAATTAGCTTGCTTGATTTGCCTTTGAAGAGACAGCAAGGAAATTATGGAAGTACAATTAATTTATATAAAAATTCGCAACTTAATAATTTTTTTAATATATTGAGTACTTAATTCAGCTTAAATAAAATTAATTTAAATGGATGGTATTAATAAAGTTATTAAAGATTTGTCTGAAATCGCAAAGATTTTGGATAAATATATAGATGAGAATTATAGTTATGCCTCCATTACAATAAAGAATTTGAAAATTTATATTGAACATAATATTACCTACATAAAATCAGCTCAAGTTGATATTGAAATCGCACAAAAAATATTTCTTAATATCACTCAAAGATTTAATGATGAGTTTTTATAACATTTAAAATCACATAAAATGTCAATAAGAAAATTAAAACCGATTACTCCAGGGCAAAGGTTTAAGGTTATAAATGGATTTGACGCCATAACTACCGAAAACAAATCTGAAAAGACTTTATGTCATAAAGTGACTTTTTTAGAAAAAACACCCTACAGAACAATCGATTTTTACAGAAGAACAAATAATACTGAAACTATCCCGATAATTGTAGAAAGTGATGAAAGAAATAAGAAAAAAAGAAACATCCTTAGTATCGGCATCATAAGTCATATTGATATTGGAAAATCTACTTTTATAATTTCTATGAAAAAAGCATTATCTAGAGAAGATATCTTTAACAAGTCGAGTAGAGTATTATCATATTATAAAACTTCTGATTTATTTAACAGTTGTCCTAATACAAAGAATGATAACATATGTTATAAAGAAGGTGTATCTATAGAAATAATTAATCTCAAAGAACTTAATGATTGTCCTAATTCTGACAATGATGGATGTTCTTACTCAAAATCTGTTTTTAACAGTTGTCCTAATACAAAAAATGATAGTATACGTTATAAAGAAGATATATTTATAGAAATAATTAATCTCAAAAAACTTAATGGTTGTCCTGATACTGACGGTGATGGCTGTTTTTACTCAAAATCTATTTTTAACGGTTGTCCTAATCCAGAGAATAATGATATATATCATAAAGAAAACTCTTATCTAGATGGTATCGCAAATAGCTTTTTAAAAGAAAAACATCTTGATAACTCGTTAGTATTACAAAATATTCCTTTTTACAAAAGAATCGGAAAATTTCAGAGTATACAAAGTAAAATAGTACACTCTCTTAACAAGTTAATCGAAAATCTTAATAAAACGAACCTTTTTAACCTTGCATTTTATAGACAAAAGTGTAAAAGTAATTCTACTTATATACTCTTAAATTACTAGAGATGGATAGCAATAAAAAATTGAACATATCAGAAACGCTTGAATCTATTAGATTTGAAAAGAAACTAAAGAAAAAAGAATTTGCAGAATTATGTAAAATCTCTCCCTCTTTCTATTCAGATTTAATTAATAAAAAAAGAAAAATAACTATAGACACTTTAACTAAGGTCTGTTCTAATATCGGTGTACCAATAGATGTTTTTATATTTAAAGCTTTAAGGGAAGATGCTGTTGAAGATGAAAGAAAAAGAAAGTTAATTAGAGAAATTAAGCCTTTTATGGACAGTATTGCTAAAATTTTATATATAGACAATGATATGTCCGAAAGTTCGGCGAATAGATTTGAACAATCAGTTAAATATAAAAAGGCTGTTGAAGAAGACTAATTAATAACAAAAAATTCTTAATTGGATAAAACACATTCCTAAAATTCTTTCATTTCAATTCTTTGCATTCAAGAATATTAAAAAAGAGTTTAGCCTATATAGATTTTGCGAAATGTATCTTTTCTCTCTTTTCTGCCTCACCTCAAAGACACAAAGAACTCAAAAAAGATTGCTCTTGCAGAGCAAAAGCAAGTACGCCAAATCTATATACAATCAGTATAGATTGAAAATTTGGCTTCCTTGCCAAAGGGCGACCCTTTGGAAACCCACAAAAAACAAAATTTAACATAACTCACTAATTTTAAGTAGATAATCTTTAAATTGCTTGTGGCAAAATAAACATTACTTACAGATTATATGAATGTAACAAATATTGGGTATAAAGAAATTAACGACTTATTAGGTAATATTGACAAATTAATAGCACAAAAAAGTCTTCAAATAAAATTTTCTAAAAGTGATAATGAAACTCATTATGGAGAAATTGACCCAGTATTCTACTCATATTTAATACTACTTTTTAAAAACATTGAAGGACTAAAAGTAGAATTCAACTTTTTAGATGAAATAGACTCTGATAGGTTTTTTAGTCTATCATCTCAAATGTCTCATATTAAACACCTTTATTATTCATTTATACCAAATGATAATCTCGTAGTAAAAGGTAAATATGCTGATAGAAATGGTGGAGAAATAGTGGAGATATCAATTAACAAACTAGAAGCCAGTAGAAATTTCATTCCTGCACTATATATTACAGAAAATACTTTTGACACTTTCTTCGCAAAAGAAATAGATTTAAGCAATCAACTCTACTCTTATTATTACGATAATTTAATCTCTGAAATAAATGACTTAACACGAGGTCAACAAAAAAAGGACTTCAAAGAAAAAATGTCAAAGTTAAAAAACTGTTCGTTTGCAGAAATATCAATTTTATACCTCCTAATTCATAAAAATAAAAAGGATAGAAAAAAAGATGTTTTTTTTGGTCTACAAAAGGCAGAAGACCGCAAAAAAAACATAAAAATCATTATTGATTTAATCCAATCTACACACGAAATTCTTAACGGCTTAAAAGAATTAGCTCTCAATATAATTCAACATTCAACATATAATGAAGGCGTTATTACTGTAAGAAATTTTGATAAAGAAAGATTATTAAAAATAAAGTCTGATGATGAAAAAAAATATCTCGAATTAAAAACACAAAATGCTTTTTTAGATATAAATGTCATTGATTTAGGAACTGAAAATATACAAACTAAGTACGTTCAAAATATTAAAGAATGTAAAAAGCGATTTTTAAATGAATTAAATATAAATGAACAAAATAACAGTAATAATGTTAACTCTATACTGAAAGAAACCTTAAATATATCTTTTGATGATGATATTAAAATAATAGACGATACTGGTTTTGATTTTCATAACCTATTCTTAACTGGTGAAAACACAGTAAATCATTTATCAATTCAAAAAAACAAACTAATTACTAAAATTGGTTTACAGTATTTCACAAGACTGATTAAAGACAAATATGAGGGGTATATCAAAACTTCCTCTGGTGAAAAAAAAGCAATATTCTACAACAACACAGAAGGTGTTAGCACAAAAATATTAAACGATAAAGATTTCATCATTTATGGCACAAACTATAATTGCTTAATTCCTATAAAAATTTGGGAGAGAGTCCAAAACGAAAATATTAGTAATAATCATTCTAAAAGCACAAATACGAATACTTTTAAGGAACTAGAAGAATTTAACAATAATTGCTATTTTGATAATACCACAAAGTCATTACAAAGTTATGAGGACAAAAAGAAAAATCTAGTCCATTATTCCCCAGTTTTTCAAAACGGTCTCAAACAAACAAAATATGATGACTTCATATATTTTTTCGCTGAGCTTAATAAAATAAGTACTTTAAAAAGAGATAAGGATGTTATTGCTATTTCTTGTAAAGATATTTCTCAAATAAAAAACGCAAGTCATTGGTTGCGTTTTATTTGGTCCATAACGCCTGCGTTTGAAAATATTATTCTTTACGATATTGAATTGTCGGTTTTTAAATCGATTGTTGATTTAAGAAAATTATTTCACAGCACCAGTACTAAAAATGATAAAAGCAATATTTGGGAAAATGAATCTAGAATTTTATTCTATTCAAAAAAAACAAAAAAAGACGAACAAGGAAATGATAGTGAATATTACAGATATGGAGCTAATCTACTAGCAGGACAGACCATATCGGAATTTAATTATTTAAACACAAAAATATGGAAACACCATTATAGCTTTAGCGATAAAGAAGATGTTTTTGAATTTCAAAAAAGCGACATTTCATATAGAGATTCTGAACATTTCAATAGTATATTATTCAACAATGGAAAAAATCTTCACTATTTCGAAGTCTTACTTAAAACAAGTACAGAAAATGAAAACTCTATTTCGCTTTTTGAAAAATCTATTCAATACTCATTAAATACTTTGTTAATAGATAAGAAAACAGAAAACACAAATAATAAAGGCTATAAAATCACAAACACTCATTTTAGACTGGGTTCTAAAATTCATATTTCTGATTTCTACTATGCAAAAAAATTATTTCAGAATAGTTTTTTCACAACGCCTCTATCCTATTTAATAGCTGTTGACATATGGAATAACCAACTTAAAAAAATAGAGAATACAAAGGAAAACTCAATTACACTGATTGGGTACGAAAACTATTCTAGTTTTTTAGTTAGTTCAATAAGAAACTTTTTGCACAAAAAAATAAAAAATAAATTCAAGGAACAGAATATAGACATAAACCACTTCACGATAAATAAAGATGGAAAGTTATCTAGGGAGAAACATAAATTAAAAGAAAAAATTATTATTGTTGTCCCTATCGCTTCAACATTTAGCACCTCACTTAAAATTGAAGACCAGCTAGTAGAAATTGTTAAAAAATCAGAAAAAAATAATGAACATATTTTTGATGAGAATTTTAAAATAAATATTCAAAATCCAATATATAATATTGTTCTAGTTGCCCATAGAGAAAAGAACAAAAAATTCCTAGAGCATTATTTAGATGACAATAAGAATTTTCTAGAAGAAGTAAACTCAAAACCTAGTATATATTATCAATCTAATTGGAAAAAAGCTAATTTAAAAGAAAAGAAAATTTCAGTAAACAGGTATAATACTGAAAATATAAAAAGTACTGGAAAAACTGATGAAAAATGGCAAAAATACTTAGTCCCTGTGTATACACAGTGGCATAAAGCTGAGAATTGCAATCTTTGTTACAGTTCAAAAAATCCTTACCAAGAAAAATGCTTAATTGAAACTGGCTCAGCATCAATAACACCTCAACTAATTTTTGGATTTCCTAAAACAAAGCCATTTAATCATCTATTAGGCGAACGGTTTTATGACAAGCTATTTCTAGAAGGTTCTTTGTTGTATGGGAACTTAAAAAATAAAAACAATCAATATTTATATTACAATCGAACAGGTAAAATTATAAAATACAACTACAAAAATATTGTTGCTTGGATAAAAGAATTAAAAAAGATTTTTATATCAAAATTGAAAAGCGACTTTATTGATAAGAAAGTAGTTCTTGTTACCCCAAATTCTGGCTCACGGTCAAATTTTTTAGATTTAATCAATGAACACTTATTTGATTATACTGCAAATTGTATAATTATATCATTAAAAGAGGATTATATAGAAAATTCAGAAACATTATATGCTGACGGGCTTCATAAGGCGGATACAGTTATTTATATAGATGATGTTCTTTCTACTGCCAATTCTTTTCTTGAAACTAACTATATACTTAAATATATAAGAAATAAAAATGCTACTGGAGAAGGTATTGATTATTGTATATCACTCATTAACAGAATGTCATTCTCTGATGAAGAAAACTTGTTATTAAAGTTAAAATCCTTTAAAAACAATGAGCCACTAAAAGAAACAAAAAATAGATTAATCTATTACGACAAAATTCATAACCCTACCATAGAAGAAGCAAATACAGACTTCCCTATTGATATAGAAAGAGAGAAATATGACTTTTTACATAAAAACTCATCACTTGATGCAGTAAGAGAAGGCTTTTATAAAAAACGTAAAAATTTAAAAAGAAATAATCTTCAAAAATCTCCTTCATATAAAATTAAAGATTACTCATTAAATTTAAAACGAGATAACAAAAGAAGAAATAAAAAACTATACCAATTATTAGTTTTAGATGCTATCTATGCAGAATTCCAATATGACTTTGAATTTGAAACTCTTGATAATGTAAGTCGTGAACGTTATGAAAAAGAGAAAAAAGAACAAAACAAAAAGTTTTTAAAGAGACTTCAAAATTACTTTCCGAAAATTGATTTCGATTTTACCATTGAGGAAAAGGAAGAGCAAATTAAAATTTCTACTGAAAAATTAAAGGAAGCTATTAAAGCGCGTTTAAGGGATGACAGAAAACATAGAAGAATTATAGATGAAAATTCTGAAAATATTGAGTTTGTAATTCTTAAAGTTATTTGTAGTACACCCTTAATTTATTACAAAGAAATTAGAGAAACAGCTTTCCAGTGGATTCTAATTAAATTAAAAGAGACCCTTACAGAGATTGATGAGTTAATTAATCAAGATAATATTATTGATATTTACTTATTAAAAGAGAGAAGGCAATTTAGTTTATATCAGGATTTGAAATTTTTATTAAAAAAATCTGTGAAACTTAAAAGTAATTTTGTTTTTCATTCTGCTTTTTTATCCAAATTAGATGTAATAATTACTCGATTAAAAGAAGTTCCAAATGACATAATTTTTGATTGTCAAGAATTAAATTATGAATTTAAAATTGAACTAGAGAAAATCATTTCAAATGAAGATTACTTAAATAATCCTTTAATAAAAATAACTTTATATGATTTCACTCAAAATTGTTTAAAGGATTATCTTTTCAAAGAAATAGAATTTGAAGGTAAATTATTAACTCTGAACGAAGATGAAAAAGAACTTAAAGATTATCATAAAACATTAGTCTCTGAATATAGAAAATATAATGAACCGCTAATATCCAATGCTATAGGTTTTGATAAAGATACAGGCAAACCCATTTACGCAATAGTTAATGAAAAGGACAAGGAGACTTATGGTAATTTTATTAATGAATTTGACACACTTCTTTCAAAGAAAAGATATAAGCTTTCTACTTCAAAAAGATTCATTTATCATATTGTAGCCTTAATACAAGAGGTTGTCTATTTGCACGAAACAAAGTCTGTTAAACTAGATGAAATACTAGATGCATTAAAACTGCACAACGATGATTCTAATAAAAACGGAACATACAATCATTTGCTTAGACTATTAACACTTGAGAACACGGAAATAATAAATAAATACTCAAAGGACTTAATAAAGAATATTGAACCAGCCTCTATTGAGAATTTTGACTTCATAAAATTCCAAAAGGATAATTTAAAACTAAAGCAACTTTATGACCTTCAATCCTGCACTACAAAAAATAGCATTATAATGCCAAATGTAAGTAAGAAGGATAGCTTAAATCAATTTCTACAATTAAAAGGTTTTATTAATAAGGGCATTAACCCTGAAGATAAAATAGAAGATACCATTAGTAAAATTTTAAATAAGATTAAGGGAATAATAAACGGCAATAGTAATGACATAGTTGAGGATATATTTTTAACTGTAAATTATAAAAACATTGAAAGATATAGTCTTGAAGATTTACATACATTCTCATTAAAACAAAATCGAAATACTATAGATATTGTTCATTCTACAGATTCTTTAACATCGTTTATGGGTGAAGGAAAATTTAAATCTGAAGATGTAAAGAACATTAATAATTTAATTTTAGAAAATGATAATGTTGTTAACGGGAAAGTTATCTCTAATCTTGAAATATTAAAAAATGAATATGGAGAATTAGTTTGCAGAAAAGAAATAAAAATTAGTGAAGAAGAAATAAAAGGCAATAGTCAATTCAAAGCTCTCGATAACAACAAATCTATTTTAATCATTAGAATTTCTCGATTTTCAACAGATATAGAAAAATCAGAAGCTATGAGCCTAAATACTCAAGCAGTATTAACAGTTTACCTTAATGAAGCCAAAAGAGTCAATGAAAAAAAACTAAGATTATTATTAGCATTAAGACAGGATTTTAGTGATTTCTTAAAAAAGAAAACAAATGGAACTACTTTTCTGGAGCTACTAGAGAACAAAGCTCAACTTAAAGTCGTAAATGATTTTACTCACTATTTATCTAAATTTTTTGGTATTATTGAAGAAAATAGTCTTAAGCTTTATAGCCAATGTGAAGAAACAGTAACTAATAACAACACCTATAAAGAAATTGATATATCGCTTAATTCAATACAGTCTCAACTTCAAATTCTAAATGAATTTAGTTATTTTGATTATGAGATGTTAGAAATCAATAGTATTAAAAATGCTATAGGTTTCATATTTGAATCTTCAATTGGAGAAGTAAGATTTAAAATAAATAAAAACTATACCCTTCAAAATTTTGATGCCATAGATAAAAGAATAAAAATGTTTGATATGGTTAATGACATCATTATTCCTCAAATAATAGTTAATATTAAATTTTATACAAATGGAAAAAAAGGTAAGGTTAGAGTTATAGCAAAGCTTTCAAAAAATGAAGAAGAAATTTTAATAAGTTTTGCTAACGATAAGAGAGATAATCGACCAAAAAGAAAAGAAGGAAAAGGGTTAAGAATATGCCACGAAATAATTGAAAACATAAATAAAGAAAACGATGAAAACCTTCAAATAAGATTTTTTGATTTCTCTGATAAATTTATTTCACTACTTAAACTGCCAGTTCAATGAAAAAAAATGTACTAATACTAGAAGATAACGAAAGACATTTCGAAAACTTAGAAATTGAATTTCTTGAAAAAGGATTTAAAACTTACCCGGATGAAGAAGACGATGAATGGGACTTTATTTCTTTAAGAGAAATGTTTCAAGATATTGTTGACAACAAAAAAGTTGAATTAATAAATAACATAATAGATAAATATAAAGACATATGTAATTTTTATGTCATTGATAGAGAATTAGCATCAAGAAGGGGTGATAAACTAGGTATGACTTTTTATCAAAAATTCTTAGAATACGGAATACCTAAATCGAATATTTTTATTGTAAGCTCTCACCCTATAGAAACGTTGGGAATTGAAGTTGAAAACAAACAATTTCAAAAAAAAGGAAAATCTTTTGCTAACTTATTAATAAAAAAAATAAAATAATTATGGATATAGATAGCTTTAAAAAAGAGAATACTGATTTGAAATCAAGAAATATTATATTAGAAAAATTAAATAAAAAGCTAAAAAATAAAATTGAAAGAGTTGAAGGTGAAAACTCAGGCTTTGTAATTTTTTCAGAAAATTTAAAATTTTATTCTTATTGGTTTATTCATTTCCTAATTACCATCTTGTTTATTGCTTTAATCACTGTTACTATTTATAAAGTTGCAATTAATTTTAAATCGGATTTTCAAAATAAAACATACTACTCTCAAGAAACTATAGAATTTATTGAAAATGAAATAAGTTTAAATGACGAACAGAAATTAGAATTAAAGAGTCTTGCATCAAAGTATAAAGAAAAAATCAAAAGTTCTAAAGAAATTAGTAAACAGAAAGAACTGAAGCTTCTGAGTAAAATTGAGCACATATTTATTTACCTAATACCATTATTACTACTTATAGGATTCTATTTCTATTACCACTTCAATTATGGAAATTACTTTGAAGGTTCTAAACCTAGTCCGAAAGATGTCTCTTTAGCAAAAGATTCATTAAAATTAACCAAGACTCTTTTTTTATCTTCAATAATGTCTTATGTAATAATAAAGGTTATAGAAAAAGTGATTTTAGAAAGTACAACAAGTACAAAAGAATTAATATCCTATGGGGTATTAGTTCTATTACTTATGTCTTATTTAATATTATCTCATATAGGAGAACATAAAAAAAGTAAAGACAATTAAGGCTATGATTTTAAGTTACTGAAAAGTGCTTTAATAGCATTGTACATAAATTTTAAGAATTCAAGTATCAACCATCCAAGCCAATAGAGGAAGCGTGGCAAGAACCAACCTAATTTTTTGAGAAGATACAGGCCAAAAGATAACAGTTTCTTAAAACAATATTTTAAATATCGGTTAAATAAGCTCAGTTCTTTCTTCCATAACGATAGATAGTACGTTCTGTTCCACAAGAATAGAAACAGATTAATAACCACGAACCAAAGTATAAGTGAATGAAACATAAGCTAACTATTTTTTGAGTGTACGTTTCATCCAAAAATTCTTATACCACGGTGTCATTCGCAAAAGTGCAATTGGTTTATTTCCACTTAAAAACAATCCCCGTCCGTTTTTAAGGGTTCTTACGGCTTCAATTGAAAGCAACGGTTTCCTTATGCCTTTATGTGTATTCGTTGGGAAATAGGTACTGTCTCCGCCCTCTATGGTGCACCCAACTTTTTGAGAAATCATTTGACAGGTTTCTAAGCTAAGACCTGGAAAATACAGGTGATTCTTAGTGTTAGAGATAATCGTATCACTATCATCCTTATATAAGGATTTCAACTGTCTCATTGATTGCAAAATCAACGAAACCGAAACTTTACGTTTCCGTAATACCGTGATATAATTTGCTAGTTTGGGAATAAAAATATTCCCTGCCTCATCAAGCAGTAGATATTGCACTAAATCAGATTTTTTGGGCATTTTTATTAGTTCTTCAAATACGCCTCTGAAGAGTAATGACAAGTACAAGGAGTACTCCTTTATTCTATCTTCACTTACGCACACATAGAGAATATGGGGCGTTTTTCTAAATTCAGCGAAATCAATATCACTCTCCAATGCAACCGTTTTAAGCGTATTGGTAGCGATTGGCGATAATGCCGTGCGAGCGGTACTCACAATATTACCTAACAGCTTTTGAGGTTGGCTTATAATTGCTTTGTACTCCTGCCACGTTTCAGCATCTAAATGGTTTGATAACTCTGCCGTCAATGCTTCTTTGTCACTCTCATTAAGCCTATTAATCATAGTATATACATACAAGAGGTTTTTGTGTTCGGGGCGATGAAGCACACTTACCAATAAGACATATATCAAACTTTTAGCCGCTTCATTCCAAAACCGACTACTCGCAGATTCTTGTGGAAATGCACTTGAAAGAATACCGTCGCTTATCATTTTCATATCTTCATTAGTAGTAGCGGTACTCAATGGATTGAAATGTGAACTTAACGAAGTGTCAATAAGGTTTATACATTTCACCGTAAAGTACTTGGACAGTGATTTATGAGTTAAACTATAAAGTTCCTGCGATGGGTCTATAACAAACATCGAAGCATTACGAATTACCATTAAATTAGGCACCACAAAAGCTGTAGACTTCCCATATCCAGTAGCGCCAAGCACTATTGTGCCTTGTAGAGAATCTTTTTCTGAGATACGATTTCTCCCATCAATTACTAATCCTTTCTTATGGCGATTTAACAAAGAAAATCGTTCAATGCCCGATAAAAATTTCGCGGATTTTTGCGTGTGTGCATAAGAGGAAAAAGTCATATTAATAGGGTGTTATTAATGAATAGATTGGTTTGATGTTGGTTAGCGTTCTAAATCTTGAGAACGTTCATTTTGACAGTCAAGTTGGCGTATCTCATTCATCCGCTTAAGGACAGTAAACGTTTCTTGATACAGCGGAATCCCGAGACTTTTTAGCCTGTAATTTTGGTTGTTATAGATAATACTTGATAGCATACCATTTCGTTTGAATACCTTGAATTCTGATTGCTGATTAAGACGTATTTCAAATTCTTCAACCGTAGCACTTTTCTGTAAAATCTTACCAACCAATTGTGCTAACCACTCTTTGGTTTGATTTCTATTTTTGATAGGCTTTGCCAACTGTTGTAAACGCCTTTTACGACGATATTTCTCAGGTAATAATTGCTCAATTTCGTGTTCTGGCAAATACACGGTACTTTGGTGCAGTTCTGGCAATTCTCTTAATGTCCAACGCTCCATTTCTCTACGAATATGATAGTACCTTTCATTATCCATTCGCATATCACTACTACGAGAACTTTCTAAGAAGTTTGAGGTTAAGAGTATATGAATATGATAATGTTTACCATCTTCAATATGAGGCACACAAATAGCTTTACTCAGACCTTGTGGGTCTCGTAGTTTAAGGTATTGGCCACAAATACTTTGTAATGATTTACGCGATAAATCCCGTGAATTTTCGCGAGAAAAGCTAAGAATTTCGTGATAGCGAAACACTTTTTTTCGTTTAGCTGTTTTGGTTAAATACTTGGCAGTTGTGTTGAATTCAGAAATAATACTTTTTCTATCAGTACCAGTAGTAATATTCTGGAACACGAACCATTGATGTTCTGGAATATTCGACATTCCATTAATCGTATAATCAACCGAATACGTCGCATCTCGCATTGTGTGTCTGAGGCTCTTAATTATCATTTAAACAGGGTTAAAATTTCTTGAATATCATCTGCGTAGGCAGGGTTTTTAAGTAACGTATTACGCACCACTTCTTTTACAGGAATAGGCATATCGTAAATCTTTACAATCGCTTGTTGCATTTCTGCAAAATTGGTTCTGACTTTTTCAATAATTTCTGGCGAAATTTTGGTATGGTCTGCATTACATAGATGGGCTAGTTGGTTCAAATTCGTACCGTATCTAACGAGTAATATTTTCACCTCGCTTGTCTGGTTGTCAGTCGGTAACACTAATTCATTACTGGCTTGAGCCAATGCTAATTCTCGTACCATTGTCGAAAATGGTTTCTCATTTTTCTCAGCTTTTTGTAATAGCAATTGATATTGTTCTTTAGAGAAAATTATGACCCGATGGACTTTGGTTTCTCGATACTGTTTTGCGTATTGTTTACGTTCTTCTGCTGTCATATCGTCGGATTAATAAATAAGTAAAATCACCAATGATTACATTGGTTTAAAAGGTTCTGAAAACGAGGTGTTTGTTTATACCACAGAACACTCTGATTTCCCTAATAAAAAAATTACCGCTCTAATGTGTCATCACGAGACTGGGTTTGCTCGTTAATTTTTTGGATTTCTTTCATTCGGTTTTCGTGTCGTTCTTTGCTACGCATATTCTCAATTTCATACGAAAACCCTGCTAGGGTTGCGTGATACGAAACATCCTTACTTTGTTCTAAAATCATAGTAAATAGAATTTCTTTGGTAAGGTCTTGCTTGTCAGTAGATATGAGCTTTGCTAATGATACTCCAACATTAAACCCTTTGCAGTACTGCTTTTGAAAGCGTACATCTTCTGTATTTTTATTTTTGAACATAACTTAAAACGGTTTTTGCGAGTGTTTTTCTAAATATTCAAGCACTGATTCACGCTTATATAAAATCAATTTTTTCATAGGCTGAGTGAACTCAATAAGTCCATTATTACGCATCGACTGAAGTGTGGTAGGGCTTTTTACAGATAGTAACTTCATTGTTTCCTGTCCAGTTATCCAAATCTTGTCTTTTAGTTGTAGTTCTGACATCAATTCGATAATCGAGGATTTTATCTCTTCTTTTAAATCAAGCTTATTTACCAGCATTAACTCAAGTTTTTTATCTTCTAAATTCATATTGAAATGTTTTAAAAGCAGTTCTCCCAAGCTCTGAGAGAACTGCTTGCGTGGTTAATTATAGGTTGGCTACGATTTTTACAGATTTTACTCCCTTTGAAATGAGGTAGCTTTTGAAAACTGATGAAATAAGCCTAAAACTTTCGTCAGTTTTCGCTACTGGTTGATACACGATAATGATATCCATTTTTTCAAGTGATTGTGTGATGGGGGTGTGCTTTTCAAGTATGCCTATTAAAAAATCATCAGATTTTTTAAGCTGTCGCATTTGCTTGGCGTTATAGGCTGAAAATAGGGCACTATTATCTAGTAAATCCGACTGAATAATTACGATTTGATTATCCGCCTTATTTCCAGCAATCTTATTAATGGTCGTATTGATATTAATAAACAAATTTGAGGTAGGTCTATCAAATTCTACATTGTTCAATTGCGCAATACCCTCATCGATAGATTGCAGATACTTTTTAATGGCATTTTTTCTACGGTATTTATTAAAAGTCGCAGGATTTGCTGGCGCTAAGGTTTTGGAAAATTCTTGATTCATAGACACCTCACTTAATATGGAATGTGAGTACGTGAATTGTAATGATTTTGGATTATCATTTAAGCCACTTAATTCAGCCACTTTTTGAGCATTAAAATCTAATTGAGTACTGTTTTCTGCCGAAGCGGTTACATCTACTAATAGATAGATTTCACTCGTTGTAATTGGTTCATCTGAGGTGCAACCGATGACGATTGCACACACACATAAAAAGGCTATTGTTTTAAAAAAAGTTTTCATAATTATTCGTTGTTTTCTGGGTTAATATTGAATGAATATGAGGTATCATCTCCATCTTGATTTTGGATGTGAATATCCCACGTAGTTGGTTTTTCTGATGTTTTTTGTACATCTGGTGTGGTAGCAGGAATTGGATTATCAAGAAGTTCTATGTCATCGAATGGATTTATAAGGTTGTTAAGGTTTGTGATAACCATTTGATTATTTCCTCCAGTACGATACATATTTACCGAATTCACTAATTGCGCCACAGCCCCCTTATACCCTGCATTTGCTTGTGAATAAAAAGCTTTGGCTTGTGCTAATTCTGCATTGAAGCCCAAAACAGCATTTTTAAGCTCATCATTCTTTTTTGTAATATTTGTTTGAAACGGTTTAATCAGTTGAGCGTACTGTTTTGTTACTGATTTCTTTTTGGTTTCTCTGGTTTTAAAAGAGTTGGTTATTTCATTTTGTAGACGCTTATACTCCTTAGTATCCTTATCTAATTGTGCTTTTATTACAGCGTGTTTTTCATTGTCAGAAACCTTTTGAGGCGATGGATAAACAAATAATTTACAAAGTAAAATTCCGATATAAAACGCTAAGTTGAACATCATAAAATGAAACCCTGTTAGTTCAAACAAACCACCATCAGCAACCTCTAATTGCATTAATGAAGAACGAATTGAACCAACAACAAAATAGACAATGGCTATTAGAAGGAAAATTCCAATACTTGAAAAAATCTTAGCCTGTTTGGAGAATTTTTGACTGCGAATAATATTTGCTTTTCCAACACCTGACATTGCTGATACCATAGCAATTGCAAGCCCCATAAAAAACGGCGCAGGTTCTGAAAACCCAGCAAACGAAAAACTATCTTGGTTGGCGTAAATTTCGCCTCCCATAATGATAAGAATAATAATATAAGCTGCTATTTTACTCGCTTTTAGGTTATGCTTCTTTTGGGAAGACAATTCCGTTCTCCCGTTTTTTATTTCAGTTTTTAGAATGTCTTGACGGTCTTTTTTGTCTTGGATATCGTCATCGTGATTAGTATTGAGTTCATCAATTACTGTTTGACATTCGTCTTCTAGCCTTGTGATTTCTTCGGTATCGCTTATCCCTGTAATACCTTTGTTTTCAAAATCATCGAGTTCATCAAAATGTGATTTATGAATACTTAGGTTTTTGAGGTAGATAGTAGCAACATCATCTAATGTTACCTGAAATGAAGCATTAATATGTGCAATAGGTGACAATTCATTAATGTTACCAACTTCATTCGTAAGTGTTTGAGCGATATTTTTAGCATTGTCGCCAATCCACGTTTCTGATTGTTTACGTGTGGTATCTAACTCTTTTGATGGATTAATAAGCGTTAGTTTCTCTGTTTTTTGTTTTTTAAAATTGAGTATATTCATAACCGTATGTTTTTATTGATTGCAGTGTAATAGCACAACCATTGTTTATTTCTTAGTTTTATTTTTTCTACGTGATAATTGCTGACAAAAGCCTCATTGAGTAATATTATATTTCTCACAGATTTTGATGCTAAAAATTTTGAAAGCATTTCAAGTTTTATGTCTAAATCAAGGGTACTCCTGTAGAAATTACCAAAGAGAACAGGATACTTGTTTTGCAATTTGGTTAGAAATGATACGGGCATAACGCCCGTATCATTTGCTGTTTTAATAAGTTTCATTAGAATGATTTGATGAATTTTTGTTTTGAAAATGTTTCTCGTATATCTCACGAGCTTTTAACACTGCGTATGAGTTACGTTGAGTAAATGTCCCTGTGGTTTGAAGAGTTGGTAATTCAATCCCATCTCCTATAACCTTATCGCCTCTTAAAATGGCTTTTCTGATATCTTCTATACTAATATTCATATCTTTATGTATTATTTATGTTAATGTGTGCTTAAATGAATTCACTTGCGATTTTTGTACACTACGAAACTATGAGAGATGAAAAGCGAAAAGAAATGAAGCGTTGAAATAAATTTATAACCAACAGTAAATCAACAAGATAAAAAAGACTAAAGTCGGACTTTAGTCAGTAGCAGTAAATGAATAAACAAAAAACAACTGAGCCAGCACATATAAGATATGATGAGCAACTTATAGAATACTTAAAGGTTTTTTTGCGAGGAAATAATAAAGATAAGAGTACCTTATATAAGGTAATTTTTAAAAGTAACTTAGAACCTCCAAAGTCAACACTTAAAAATGCTTTTAATCCTAATAAAGACAGACTTACTCTGAATATTGTTAAGTTGCTTTTTGTTTTTGTTTTAAAAAAAGAAATTGAAAAGAATAAAGAGTTAAGGGATATTCTAATCTCACTTAATCAGCTATTAGCAAGGTTCAATTGGGAAGATTTAACAACTGCAAATCAAACAGAAATTATTAAAATATTAGAGGTCAATTCAAATCATACATTTGAATTTTCTGAAATTGATGGTGAAAATCTATTACTATTTAAAGGTATACTGACAAGGAAAATCTTATCGTATAATAATCAAAAGATTATTCTTGATTCAATTATTGAAGAAGTAGTAATCACAAAACAAAAAGTCATCTATAAAAAAGCTGAAAAAGAAGTTTCAGAAACAAATTCCGCGAAAGACACTATAGAATCAAGAATCAGGGTTAATAGCTATTTTGATATTGTTAACGAGATACTGCCTGTATTTGTAGGGCGAGAATTTGTCTTTAAAAAAATTGATGAATTTATATCAAGAAATAACAAAGGATATTTCTATGTTAGAGCAAATCCTGGAATCGGAAAGACATCATTATCTATAAAATTAGTTGAGAATACTGGATATCCTTTTCATATAATCAATCCGCAACACAATAATACAGACAGATATACTAAAGATTTTATATCAAATATTTGTGCTCAATTAATTAAGAAATACCATTTGCCATTTGAACAGTTTCCAGAGAATTATGGTGATGATGGAGGTTTTCTCCATACTGTTTTACGAGTGGTTTCTAATAAGGTCAAAAATGACGAAAAAGTCGTTATTGTTGTTGATGGTTTGGACGAATTAAAGCAAGAAGAATTGACTTTTTTTGCTAAAGAGAATATACTACATCTTCCTAGTACACTACCTAAGAATATTTTCTTTGTTATCACAATGCGTAAGTTGTTCAAAAAAGGCATCAAACTTCCTTCCGAAATAGATGATGAATATCTTATTGAAGACTTAGGAGAAGATAACAAGAAAGATGTTCGCGAATACATCAAGATAGCATCAAATGACAAACGCTTTGGGAAGTATCTAAAAACACATAAAGTATCAAAAAAGGAATTTCTTAAAACTTTAGAAGAAAAAAGTGAAGGAAACTTTATGTACTTAAAGTATATTTTTCGAGAAATTTTAGAAGGTGATTATGAAGATGTTAGTCTTGAAGAATTACCACAAGGGTTAGAGGGATACTATAAAGAACACTGGGATAGGATGATGACAAAGGCTGATGGAATTAGTGAAGATGTAAAACGGAAAACAATATATGTTTTATCTGATATGAAAGTACCAATTAATAGTGATTTTCTAACAGATATCATCAAATTAGATACAGAAACTATAACCAATGTTGAAATTCAGCAAATTTTAAATAATTGGTCTCAATTTTTAAATGAGACCGATGATGAAAACTATACTTTTTATCATAAAAGTTTTCTCGATTTTTTAGCAAGCGATAAACTCATAAAAGCTGTTGGAAAAGATTTTACAAAAGAAGCCAAATCCCTCAAATTAAAATATTACAAGAGTATTAAAGATGAAGCATTAGGTAAAAATGCTTAATAAAAACAGAAAGGTTCTTTGTTAAGTTTAAATAGAAAAATAGAATTTTTAAGAGAGATAATTGACTTGTCTCTTTTTGAAGGTGAATACGAACAAAGTCAAGACTATCTCTTGGATTATGATTTTATTAAAGAAAAAATAATTTATGTAGGTATTCAAGAGCTTATAAAAGATTACAAAAAATTATTAAACCATACTATTTCTAATTTAGACAAAAAAGAAGCATTAGAAACAATATTATCTTCTTTAGAGCAATCTTCTCATATCCTTAAAGACCATCCTAAACAAATTAATTCACAACTAATTGGGTTTTTAGAAAAAGCAAACAATCCTTATATAGATGATATTATCGAAACTATAGAAGATAAAACGAAAGGAGTTTGGTTACGCCCTTTAATCCCAAGCCTAACAACTCAACAGGGTGGACTTGAAAAGGTATTCATAGGACATATTGATGATATTACTGCTCTCCAAGTTAGTAATAACAAAAAACACATTATATCTGGAACATCTAAAGGAGTTATTAAAATTTGGGATATCGAATCTAAAGAAAATATTCGCACATTTAAAAATGATGAAACTGAGGGAGTAATACTGAAACTCAAAGAAATTAATACAAATTCCTTTTTATCGCTTTCCCATAACTATGAAACAATCACATTAACATTATGGAATATTAAAAAAGAAGAAGTTTTTAAAAGTATTTCGTGGCAAAGTAAAAATACTTATGATTCTCAAAGTCAAATTGAAATAAGCCCTTGCAAAAAATACGTCATTACTAATAGACGTCCTGAATCGCTTGAAATAGTTATTTTAAAAATACCTACTCTAGAAATTTTTCAAGTAATATCACAACCAAAAAACGGCATAGATTATTATGCAACATATGAGAATTATAAAGGGACAAAAAAGACATCGAGAGTAATTACAGGTTATTACAAATGGAGCAATAAAATATCTAGTTACAAAGCATTTCTAAATATCTATGACATTAGATTTGGAAAATACAGAAAGGTAAAGTCTCTTAAAGTTAATGGCGATTGTGGTACGCATAAAATAATTATTCAGAAATCAAGTAGCAATTGTGTTCTTTGGAGTTTAGATGGGGAGACAAAAATCATCTCCTTAAAAACTAAAAAAGAAATATTCTCTATTACTCAAAAATTAGGCGAAAAAGTATTATTGAATGACGTTGTGCCATCTACAGATGGAAAAAGATTGATACTATTCTACAGTAATGCAACGGTAGATATTTGGGATATAAATAAGAGTAAAAAAGTAAAAAGATATTCTAATTATAACAAAATGAATATTGAATTCTCATTAAAAAATGAACGTTTTTTTACTTGGGGTGGCGATGAAAAATTAATCGTTTGGGATTTGTACAAGGGAGAAGTGTTAAATGAACTAGATGGGTGGAGATTTGTCAACAAAATAAAATCAATTGATGACGAGCAGTTAGTATCATCACAGAATGAATTTATTAACCTATGGGATATAACAAAGAACACTCAAAAAACATCTCTTAACCATAATGCAAGTGTTACTGGAGTAATACAATATAAACATAATAAAATTATAAGTGTATCGAAAGACAGGACAATAAAAATAATTGATTTAGATACATTGTCTGTAGACAAAATTTTAAAAGAAAGTATTTTTTCAATTACTAATCTTCAATTTTATAAAGAGAGTGGTAAGCCTTTTATAGTAATAACATCGGGAGAATCTTTTGACCCAAATTCATTTATTGAGATATGGGATATTACAACAGGAGAATGTATTTCTAAATTTGAGGCGCACACAATGGAAGTGTCAAAAATGCAATTAACTAAAAAAGGCAAATTTGCTATTACAATATCCTGGGATAAAACAGCAAAGATTTGGGATTTAAATAATGAAGAGTGCATTCATACACTTCCTGTAAATAATTACGAAAAAGATAAAATTGGTGGATTTGGGATAACTTTTGAAACTTATAATCACGAACAAAACCTCGTAACAGGAAGTACAAACGGAACTCTCCGTCTTTGGGATTTGAAAAACGGCAAATTAATTAAGGAACTTGAGAAACATTCTGGTCTTATAACGTCTATTAATATCAGCTATAGTGGTGATTATGCATTGTCGAGTTCAGAAGACGGATTGATAATGTTATGGAATTTACATACACTTAAAGGTCGTATTATTGGAAACAACAACAGTAAAAAATATGATAACACACAGTTTTTACCTAAAAAATATAATTCAAGTCCTCACTTCCCTTCAACTTTTAAAAGAGACAATTTAGAAACACATTGCATAACATCATTATCAAATGGAGATATTGAATTATTCGATATTGAATTTAGAGAGTGTATAAAAGTTTTCAAGGGACACTCTAACGAAATTATTCATTTATTCATTTTGGAGAATGTCCCACATCTAATTTCAGTATCATATTCAGGTGAAATAATACTCTGGAATATTTTTACAGGTAAGAAAATTTCTTCTCTTTTTATTGGAAGAAGTGTTACATCTGCAATAATTACTAAAGACGAACGAATGTTAATTATAGGTGAATTTAACGGGCAAATGCATTTTTTAAGTCTGGGTGACGATAAATCTACTAGACTAAAAATAGTGTAGTTATTAATTTAGACTTCAAAACACATCAAATAAAACCACTTCATTCTGTACCTATTCTGTACCCGTTGTAATAAAAAAAGCTTCACATTTCTGTGAAGCCTTGATTTTACTAGTAGCGGGAACTGGACTCGAACCAGTGACCTTCGGGTTATGAGCCCGACGAGCTACCTACTGCTCTATCCCGCGATATGGGTTTATCTTCAAGTAATCTTCGGGTTCTGAGCCCGACGAGCTAACTATCTGGGCTAAGCCCGCGATATGGGTTCCAAAAAAATCTACGTAGCTTTTAACTCTCGGTTCATAATGCCGACAGATTTATTTCGGATTGCAAATATACAACCCTTTTTTAGTATTGCAATAATTTATAGTGAAAAATGAATTATTTAATTTCAGATATCCATGAAATGGCATCTAACCTTTCTTCAGAAGTAAAGTTTTTAATGGTAACGCCTGCTACAAGAGTATCTATAACACCAAGCGCATGAATCCATTTTCTATTGGTTACCAATGCAATTTTTTCAAATCTATGTTGGTGCTCTACAGGAAATAAGGTAGCTATTACAATAGCATTCAAAGAAAAACGCTCAATGCCAGAATCTTCTAGATATAAATTAATGGTATCGTGTGTTTTAAATTTCTTTAATATTTCGTTTTTTAATTCTTCAATGGCCACTTTATCCATGACACCATCTATGATGTAACCAACGGTCTCTTCTGAAAAACTAAAATTTAAAAACATAGGAGGAGTATTATATCAAAAATAGAGGAAATCTCTTATAAAATAAAAGATTACAATAGTTTTTTACTGCTCAATAGGTGCTGCTGTAAAACCTTCCAATTCCATAGCACTAAATTGGGTGCTTATCTGTATCGGATTACAACATACCTCACAGTCTTCAACATAACTTGCACTAATAGAAGGATCTAATAGCATAGAGATCTCTTCCCAACAATACGGACACTGAAAATGATGTTCAAACATACACTACTATTATGTTAGTTCTTCAAGCTGCATGGTTACAATTTCCCAATCT
Organism: Patiriisocius sp. 208BN25-11; assembly: GCF_058147145.1. Taxonomy (NCBI): domain Bacteria; kingdom Pseudomonadati; phylum Bacteroidota; class Flavobacteriia; order Flavobacteriales; family Flavobacteriaceae; genus Patiriisocius; species Patiriisocius sp. 208BN25-11. The sequence continues at coordinate 57,946 of NZ_JBYVJY010000012.1, read as the reverse complement.
TCCATGAGCTTTACTACTTTGTCTTTTTTAGCTTGATAGTTTTCAAAAAAGTTAGGTTGCGCAATGGTAGCGTCATAATTAATTGCCAACTCCACATCTACCTCTTTAATCTCGCGTTCTAACTTATTGATATTGCTTTCTATCTTACTCAATCTATTGGTTAAGGACTTTTGCTTTTTTTGGTCTTCATATGATTGCTTTCCAGACGTTGCTTTTTTAGTATCCGCATTTGCCACCATAGTACGTTTCTCTGCTTCTCGTAAATTTTGCAGGTTTCGTTGCTCTAAGAAATACTCAATATCGCCTAGATACTCTTTAATTTTATGGTCTTTAAACTCGTATACTTTATCGGTTAAGCCTTGCAAGAAATCTCTATCGTGGCTCACTAGCAAAAGAGTCCCTTCAAAATTTTTTAAGGCATCTTTTAATACATTCTTTGATTTTATATCAAGGTGGTTGGTAGGCTCATCCATGACCAACACATTAAATGGTTGGAGTAATAATTTAGCCAAAGCCAATCGGTTGCGCTCTCCTCCACTTAAAACACGCACATACTTCTCAACCTCATCACCTCTAAACAAAAACGATCCTAAAATATTTCGCACCAAAGGCCTTGTGCGCTCGTCTGCTGCATCTAGCATGGTATCTTCAACTGTTTTGGTGCCATCCAGGTAGTCTGCTTGGTTTTGAGCAAAATATCCTATCTGCACATTATGCCCCAAATCCATAGTTCCGCCATGTTCAATCTCGTCTACAATAATCTTAGCTAGTGTAGATTTTCCTTGTCCGTTTTGACCTACAAAAGCTATTTTAGTGTCTCGCTCTACAAATAAATCAACACCGCGTAACACCTCATTCTCTCCATAGCTTTTAGATATCTTCTTGGCTTCAATAACAACTTTACCTGGGGTAATACTTACTGGAAAACGCAAAGACATTACACTGTTATCATCTTCATCTACTTCTATTCTATCTATCTTATCAAGTTTTTTTATAAGTGATTGTGCCATGGTGGCTTTGCTAGCCTTCGCTCTAAATTTTTCAATAAGTTTTTCGGTCTGCTCAATTTGTTTTTGTTGGTTCTTTTGAGAAGCCAATTGCTGCTCTCTTAACTCTTGTCGTTGCACTAGGTACTTTGTATACGGTTTATTATAGTCGTATATTTTCCCTAATGATATTTCAATAGTTCTATTGGTTACATTATCCAAAAACATTTTATCGTGACTTACTACCACTACTGCACCAGCATAATTTTTCAGGAACTCTTCTAACCATAAAATAGACTCTATATCTAAGTGGTTGGTAGGCTCATCTAGGAGTAAAATATCATTGTTTTGTAACAGTAGCTTTGCCAACTCAATACGCATGCGCCATCCTCCAGAAAAAGTTTCGGTCACTTTATTGAAATCTTGACGCTGAAACCCTAATCCCTGCAAGATTCTTTCAGTTTCTCCTTGGTAATTATAGCCCCCTAAAATTTCGTATTGATGCTGCACATCATTTAAATCGATCATAAGTTGGTTGTATCCTTCACTCTCATAATCTGTTCTAGTGGCAAGTTGGGTGTTGATGTCTTCTAAGGTAGCCTCGAGTTTTTTAATTTCAGTAAACGCCTCATACGATTCTTCTAAAACAGTACGGCCTTTTGTAAAATCTATGTCCTGTTTTAAAAAGCCAATAGATACTTCTTTATCCATGGCTATAGCTCCTTCGTCATACTCTTGTTCTCCAGAGATAATTTTTAGCAAGGTAGATTTACCTGCACCATTTTTACCTACCAATCCTACACGAGTACCTCCTGTAAGTTGAAACGTTATTTTTTCAAACAGATAGGTTCCTTGAAATGAGACAGATAGATTGTGTATATTAAGCATAATTTATTTTGATAACTTCTCCCTAGAAACAGCCTAGTAGCGTTTGCAAAGATGCTTATTTTTGTAGTGGTAAAAAAACTAAAAACGATGTATGAAAGGAACAAAACTCTATAGTATTTTCACTGGCACTTGTCCCGTTTGTCACAGCGCAAAAATGTACAAAAACAAAAATGCATACGCCATATCTCAAACGCTTGAGATGCATGAACGTTGCACGCATTGTGATACAAAATTTAAAATAGAACCTTCTTTTTTTTACGGTGCCATGTACGTAAGTTATGCAGTTGGAATTGCCTTTGCCGTTGCTGCATTTACAATTTCTTACGGCATGCTAGAAACTAGCCTCACCACCGCATTTATTGCCATCGTGGGTACCCTTATCGCCTTTCTACCCATTATTACGAGGATTTCTAGAAACATTTGGATCAATTTCTTTATGAAATATGATAAGTCTAAAGTATAGTTTCTGAAATTTTAAAAATCAAGAAGCATTAGCCCACGAACCTTTTAATATCAATAACCTCTGGAAGTGGCGTATCATTTTCTAAGAAGTCGAATAACTGCTCTGCCAATAAAGGTGCCATCGAGAGACCTCGCGTGCCCAAACCGTTTAAAAAAGAAATGGTTGTATCGTCTTGCAAACACCCTATAAGTGGTTTCCTATCTTTTACCGTTGGGCGAATTCCTGTAACCTGATCTACGACTTCAAAATCGCAAGCAATCATTCTTTTTATTTTTTCTGAAATTTCCTCGCGTGCTTGTTGTGTTATGTTGCTCGAAAAATCGTCTCGCCCATAGCTTGCCCCTACCTTGTACGAATCGTCTCCTAACGGAATCATCATGACAGGGCCTTTTAAAATGGCTTTACTTTTTAATGCTGGCGCTTTTATAATAACATACTCCCCTTTGTTGCCAACAAATACCTTCTTCCCTTCTGGGGAGATTGGTAAGGTAAAGTATGGGTTATCTGTTACTCCAGCACCTTCGGCAAATACTATTTTGGAAGCAACAATGTCTTTGTACTGCACACCATCTTTTGATATTTCTAGAGCATCATGCCTAAAATCTTCCTGCTCGAATTGATGCTTTGCTTTTAAAAATTCTTTAAAAGCGTTTAGTAAAGAAGCTGGATGAATGGTTTTAGCCTCTTGCACAGCGCCAAGACCAAAAGGAGCTTGAATAGCAAGGTTGTGGTTTGCTAAAATTTCCGAAGAGAGAAATCGAGATAATACTGCTTTGTCACTCGCAATCATCCAATTATTTTGCTCTTCTATACTTGCCAAAATTCTGTACATGGAAGCATCAAAAAGAACATTTTCTTGCAAGTCCTTTTCTAGAGAGATATAAAATGGATGTGCTTTTGCAATAAAGGCCTCACTATTCCAAGCAGCTGTAAACCGTTTTAACACGGTTGGATTAAGTACACCTCCAGAAGCCGATGTAGCGCCTGGGATATCTTTATCGAAAACCACAAAAGACCTACCTTGATCTCGCAGTGTTTTTGCAAATGCCAATCCGCCAATACCCAATCCAACAATGATGTAGTCTACTTTTTTCAAGTCACAAATATACAAGTATAGGACATAAAAAAACCGAAAATATACTTTTCGGTTTTTTAATAATCTTATGTTTAAAAAGGTCTACTCGTAAGCTACTACGGCATTAATTGGACCAACTTGTGCATTGTATGCTAAATTGTCTTCAGAGACATACATTGCAATCAAAGTTAAGTTTTCTTTTACGTAGTCAGCAGGAATTGTGTTGTTGTATGTAACAGAATATTCTTCAAGTGCTCCTGCTCCAGGGATATCATCTCCAAGTACAGCAGAGAAAGCCATGCGTAATGTATGGTTGTGCTCAAAATCTGGAATAGGGTTTCCAAGACCAAAATAAGGGCTGGTAGGATCTGAATCATAATAATTTTCTTGATCGTACAAAATTCCATCCTCTAATAAGTACACAACGAGTTTATCACCACTGTTAATTCCAGTTTCAGAAATCACATTTACTTGTGTCACCAACTGGTCGCCATCTAATTTTGAATTAAATGATATCGATGACGTTGTATTTACACCAGCAGATTCTATAGCATCTTCTACAAAATATGGAGAAAACCAAAATTCGGATCTGTCAATGCGCGCTTGTGGTAATCCATCGATTTCAAAAGCGTCACGAAGAATCTCTACATCATCAAAATGCATAGGATCTGGGTTAGAATTAGCAGTAATGTGAATGGCAACGATAGCTAAATCATCACTTAAGGCTGAAGCCTCTTCGATAGCTGCTGCAACACTAGGACAAAATCCACACCATGTTCCTGTATAATCCTCTAGGACTACCTTTCTTTTTGGTATAATTACTTTAAAGGTTTCTGGTGCAGTTGTTACCGGAGTTCCATCAACTTCGTAGGTTGCATACGCTACGAATTCGCCTTCTTCACTTGAGGTAAACACATTTCCATCGATAGCAGTATCATTCACAAAAAAAGTAGCGTCTGCAGTAACATCTGTACCGTCTTCTGTGATTACTGTAAATGGAATTTCTTGGTTTCTCAAAGATGCAGGTCGCACAAAATTTTGAACGGTAATTTCAACAACCTCTTCGGTGAGTGGAACATTTTCTTCTGACTTGCTGCACGAAATAATCAGCGTCGAAACAACTAATAATGAGCAGATTAGTAATAAATTTTTATTTTTCATATTTCTTGGCATTTTTATTGTTCTTACAAATATAATGGATTTTATTGTTTATTCTTTACAAAAAAACTCTCCAAATTAACTCATATCTCTTACTATTTAGTAAAATATTAACTATTATTGTTTAAAAATTAAAACTCAAGAAAATGAAAAAAATTGCATTACTTCTATCCCTAACTTTTTCACTAACAACATTTGCTCAAGAAGAGCTACCAACTATTGACTTAATAACACTTGATGGAACTACAACTTCTGTTCAAGAAGCCGCAAATAAAGACGGTGTGACCATTGTTTCGCTCTGGGCTACTTGGTGTGTTCCATGTATAAAAGAACTAGACGCCATAAGTGACATTTATGACGAATGGATTGATGAAACTGGTGTAAAATTAATTGCAGTATCTGTAGATGATAGCAGAACAGTAAAAAGAGTAAAACCTCTTATCAATGGTAAAGGATGGGAATATGAAATTTTACTAGACACAAACAACGATCTTAAAAGAGCATTAGGAGCTTCAACTGTGCCCTTAACTATTGTTATTAAAAACAATAAAATTGTATACAGACATTCTGGATATAATCCTGGAGCAGAAAACGAACTTTATGAGAAAGTAAAAGAATATTCTTCAAAATAATTCTGCACAAAAACACACGCTTACTAAACCAATCAAACTGACACCAATTATGAAATATATACTTGTTGGTATTGCTATGTTATATAGCAGCCTAGCTATTTCTCAAAACACAAACGACGGCTACTTTTTTGGAGGCTTTGAATCTAATTCTCAATGGCTCCTTTATGATGAAGGACTTAATTTCGAGCAGCCAGATGATGCTTTTAGAGCAAATAACTACCTACAAATGGCCTACACGTTTAAAAACTTTACAGCCGGCATTCAATACGAGGCTTACCTTCCTGATGCCTTGTTAGGATACTCTACTGTATTCGCTAATGGGAATGGCGTTGGAACATACTACTTGAATTATAAGAATGAAAAAATAGATGTTACTGGAGGATATTTTTATGATCAATTTGGTAGTGGTCTCGTGTTTCGTTCTTGGGAAGAAAGACAGTTAGGTATCAATAATGCTATTAGAGGAGTACGTGTGAAGTACAATCCAACTAATTATTTAGACTTCACGGCACTTTATGGACAACAAAGAGTTGGGTTTGATGTTTCAAACGGAACGCTTCAAGGACTTGATGGAAACATAGATCTAAGTCAAGCCTTTGGTGTTAAAGGTATTGATCTAAAAATGGGTGCTAGTTATGTAGGACGCTACCAAGAAGTAGGAACACAAACCGAACTTCCAAGCAATGTAAATGTTATTGGAGGTAGATTAGATGTCGTAAAGGGTAACTTTTACGGAGGTATTGAAGTAGCATCAAAATCTAAAGATGCATTGTTCTTTGAAGGACAATTGGTTTCTCCTAAATTGTACGATGGTACTGCACTTCAATTCAATCTTGGTTATGCTCAAAAAGGATTAGGAATTAACGGTACTTTTAGAAGGTTAGAAAACTTCAATTTCTTTGCAGACAGAGAAGCTGCTGGAAACCAGTTTAATGATCAAGTTGTGAATTACCTTCCTGGTCTTACGAAACAACAAGACTATTTACTTACAAACATATATGTATACAACCCTCAGCCTGCTTTGGTCATAGAAAATGCAGAGCAACGTGCTGGAGAGCTTGGAGGACAAGTAGATGTATACTACACCCTTAAAAAGGGATCTCTTCTAGGAGGAAAATACGGAACAAAAATTGCCGCAAACTTCTCTTATTTTGGAGCTTTAGACGCAGAATATAATGTAGAAAATAGGTTTTATGAAGCTAAGTTTATTGGAAGCAGCCCAAGATATTATAGAGATTTCAATGTAGAAATAAAGAAAAAATGGTCTAAAACATTTAGTTCGGTATTTACATATCAAAATGTATACATAGATAAATCTATAGCTTTAGGTGGTTTCTTAGGAACACAAGGAGAAATCAAGTCTAATGTTGGAGTAGTAGAAGGAACATATAAATTAGGTGGAGGAAAATCTATTAGAGCAGTTGGTCAGCACCTATGGACTAGACAAGATCAACAAAATTGGGCTGCACTAGTTTTAGAATATAATTTTAATTCAAATTGGGCAGTATATGCATACGACAATTGGAATTATAGAGAATCTGGTTACAGTGGAGAAGAATCACGAATTCATTACTACAGTCTTGGTGGTAGTTATACCAAAGGAAATTCTCGTGTCTCTATGAATTACGGAAGACAACGTGGAGGTCTTATTTGCGTAGGTGGTGTTTGTAGATTTGTACCTGAGAGTAATGGTGTTAGCGCCAGTTTAAATATCGCTTTCTAAAAGAAATACATATCATAAAAAAAGAGGTCATCGTGACGATGACCTCTTTTTTTATGATACAAGCATGTCTTCTATTCAAACAATAGCAATTATCTTTTCGCTTAGATACAGTACTGCATCACATAAACGTTCATAAAGGCAATTTAACAGTCATGCCTTCTCAAAGAAAGAAAGACAACTAAACATTCACTCCATTTTTAAGCACATAACTTGGATATATACCTCTATATGTATCGTTTTAAACTATGTGACAAACAAGTTAATGTCTCATAAAAACAGAGTTTAAAGGGAAGGTAAATCGTAAGAAATTGCGAATAAGAAAAAGAGGTGAGGTCACTCTTTTTATACTATTCTCTTAGTTTCCTCATGTAAAATATCTTTTTTAAGAGTATTCGTTTTGGTCATGAATGCATAAAAGATTCTAGCGCATAAAAAAATGCCCAATGTATACATTGGGCATTTTGATAATATATTGTTTGATACGATTATTTCTTTACCACTTTTACGGTTTCTGAAACATTAGCGTCATTTATAACAGTTACAAAATACATATCTGAAGGTAAATCAGTCATTGGTATTCTCTTTGTACCTGGCTTAATTTTTTTGTCTTTTAATTTACGACCTGTCTTATCATGGATACGTACAGTAGCACCTTCTAAAACAGTTAATTCTAGGTAGTCACTAATTAAGGTCGCTGTAATTTCAAAATTAACAGTAGCGTTATCATTAAGTCCAAGACTTGGGTCGTATCTGTAAGTAATAAAAAATTCATTTCCTACCTCGGTAGCTCCAGATTGATCTGTTTGGTAGTATCTAAAAGCGTATTCCTTAGGTGAAGTACTTACTTCTATATTTGCCAAGTGGTTGCCTGGTAACGTTTGTGCTCCTTGAGCAATAAACTCGCTTCCGTTGTTAGGGAATTTTTGACCTTCAGTAATTCCAGTGTAACAAAGTCCAAAACAAATTTCAAAATCTGAACCATCAGATCCAGTAATTGAAAGGCTTTCTGCTTTCATGAAAATTCCATCTGTAGCGTTATCATTTCTAACAAAGTATGAAAAAAATCCATCAGGATCTCCAACTTGATCTTGACCAAATACAACAGTTGTTCCACTATCTACTGGAACACCATCAACGTCTAAAAAAGTAAACTGTGCACTTACGTTAGCCGAAACCAGACACATAGCGATTAGTAATATTTTAAATTTCATAGCATTTCATTTTAATTATTATAGAATTGTAAATATACAACTTTATGTTAAAAAAATACTTAAATCAAAAAAAATTAAAAAACCACCACACCCCACTATAATACTAAAGACAAGCTTTTTAACCTACAAAAACAGTAGGGAATTAACTTTTCATTTTCAAAGCTTTTTGTGTTAATTTTTTATTATTTCACTATTAATTTTGGTATTTTAGCATCACGTTAACTTAAAAAACATTAAATCATGATTAAGAAATTATCTCTTAGCATAGTAGCATGCCTTTTTGGACTTGCTGCTTTTGCTCAAACTATTGTTAGTACAACCCCCGAAAACAGAAAGGTTATACTTGAAGAATTTACTGGAATTAACTGTGTGTTTTGCCCAGATGGACATGCCATCGCACAAGCACTAAAAGACAACAACCCTGGAAATGTATATTTAGTAAACATACACTCTGGTGGTTTTGCTGCTCCAAACGGAAATCAACCAGATTTCAGAACACAATGGGGAGCTGCCATTGATGGACAAAGTGGATTGGCTGGATATCCTGCTGGTACCGTAAACCGTCAAAATTTCCCTGGATTAGAACAAGGAGCAGCTGGAGCTACAGCAATGGGAAGAGGTTCATGGGCAACTGCTGCAAGTCAATTGTTCACAGAAGGTTCTTACGTAAATGTTGGTGTTGAAGCTGAATTAAATGTACAAACCAACATTATGACCATTGATGTAGAAGCATACTACACTGGAAACAGTCCAGAAGCTACAAACATGTTTAATGTTGCAATACTTCAAAACAACACCTTAGGGCCACAAACTGGTGGGAATATGGGAAACAACTATGTTCACCAACATAGACTTATTGATCTTGTTACTGGACAATGGGGTGTAGAAATCTCAAATACAACTACTGGTTCTCTATACAGCAACCAATTTAGCTACACGGTACCAACAGACATAAATGGAATCCCAGTAGAATTAGGAGAACTTGAAATTGTTGTATTTGTTACTGAAACAACACAACTTATCCCTAGTGGTAGTGGAACAACTCCTACAATAACTGGTCTTGATAACCCTAATGATGTAAACCTTAGATCTGTTGCAGATATCGCTGAGACTTGCTCAACTTCAGTTTCTCCTTCTATCAACATCCAAAACTTAGGACAGAATGAAATCACTAGTGTAGATATTACTTACAGTGTTAATGGAGGTACTGCATCTAACTTTACTTGGACTGGATCTTTAACGTCTTTACAAAGCACAGATGTTGAATTACCAGAAATCACTTTTACTCCACAAGCTACAAACACTGTTAACGTAGAAGTTGCTACAGACGATGTAGTGGATAACAATGAAGCTTCAACTGATTTTGACTCTGCTGTTGAAACTGTTGGAACGATAGATTTAACAGTAACTACAGACAACTGGGCTGAGGAACTAACTTGGGAATTTAGAAATTCTGCTGGTACAGTATTAGAATCTGCTTCTTACGATGGAAACAATTCTGGAACTGTAGGTGGTGATGACCAAACAACATTTGAATACAGATTCAACTTCGATGATGACTGTATTACCTTTACTGCAAATGACACTTTTGGAGATGGTCTTACTGTAGGAGGTAATGGAGGTATCGAGTTAGTAGATGCAAATGGTGTTGTTATTTATCCTTTCAATGGAGATTACGGTGCTGGATTCTCAGTAGACTTTAACTCTGATGGGGTTCTTGGACTAGAAGACAATGTTCTTTCTACTGTTAGCGTATCACCAAACCCAGCAAGTACTACATTAGAAATTAACAATGCAGATAACGCTTCAATTGAGGTTTACAACATCTTAGGTCAGTTAATGACTTCAAGAACTAACATTGCGACTACAGAAGCTATTGACGTATCTCAATATGCAGCTGGAACGTATTTTGTTAAAATTTCAATCGGAGACATTACAACTACTAAGAAATTTGTAGTAGTAAGATAATATCCTAGATACATCATATAAAAATGCCCTAACGTCTGTTAGGGCATTTTTTATTATTTCTTCTGAAATGTTCTAATTTATAATTTTTGCTATTTTCCTTTATACTTTAAAGGAAGGTGAACCACACTTTTTGTTTCAAAAAAATCTTCCTTATAATAATCAGAAAGAGCATATACTGAAGCTTTCGAAAAAGAAGACAACTCTTCTGTCAAATCCCCTCCTTTTAAATAAAGAATCCCATTTTTAAGTTCGTGATTTGATTTTTTCGCCACCCTATCTTTTATCCACCTCACAAAAGTTTCCATTTGAGCTACCGCTCGGCTTACAATAAAATCATATTGCCCAGTAATTGTTTCTGCTCTAGCGTTGGTCACTTTTACATTTTGTAACTCCAATCCATCCCGAACCTCTTCTACAACTTTAATTTTTTTTCCAATACTGTCAACTAAATGAAACTGCACTTCAGGAAATAAAATTGCCAAAGGGATTCCAGGAAAACCACCACCAGTACCAATATCCAAAATCGAACTTCCTGGCAAAAAAGACTGCACTTTAGCAATTCCGAGTGAATGTATTACATGTCGAAGATATATTTCGTCTATATCTTTTCTAGAAACGACATTGATTTTGAGATTCCAATCTTGGTATAACGTCGAAAGTAATTTGAATTGTTCTTTCTGTAGGGATGTTAAATCTGGAAAATAGTGAAGTAATTCGTCCATTATAATTTTTATAAGGCAAAAATAGGATTTCTTTTATAACTTTATGAATAAGATCACTCCTTTTAGGCAATAGATGTTTATTTTTACGGTTTTATTTTTGAAAGTCTATTAAAACTACTGATATGTTGACAAACAATCAATTAAAGTTTTCAAGAGTTGATTCTGCAAAATTTTTCAGAACTCTTAATAAGCGTGTAAATGCTTACTTCAAAGAAAACGACATACAACGAACAGGAAACTGGAAATTACACTTAAAAACTGTAATCATGTTTTCAATATACCTAACCCCTTATTTCTTATTACTGACTTTGAATTTACCTACTTGGGCTCAAATTCTTATGACGGTAATTATGGGAGTTGGTATGGCTGGCATAGGAATGAATGTAATGCATGATGCCAATCACGGATCTTATTCTTCTAAAAAATGGATCAACAAAGTACTGGGTAGCAGTATTTATATACTTGCTGGAAATGTTTACAACTGGCAGGTACAGCACAATGTGCTGCACCACACTTACACAAACATTCATGGGCACGATGAAGATCTTGAAGCTGGGCGTGTATTACGATTTTCAAGACATGCTAAATGGCATAAAATGCATAAGTTTCAGCATTACTATAGTATCTTTTTATATGGCCTTCTTACATTTAACTGGGCATTAACTACAGATTTTCAGCAAACAAAAAGGTATTTAAAGCGAAAGTTATCGTTTGGAAAATTTCCGAAGCCATCTACACAATGGAGCATCTTAATTATTACTAAAACTATCTATTTCTCTATTTGGCTAGTAATTCCAATTTTATTTTTTGGACTTTCGTGGTGGAAAATAGTAATAGGATTCTTTATCATGCATTATGTAGCAGGTGTAATTTTGAGTATAATTTTTCAGTTAGCTCACGTAGTAGAAGATGCAGATATGCCACTTCCTGAAGCATCGGGTACCATGAAAAACACATGGGCAATTCACCAATTATTCACTACTGTTAATTTTTCGACTAAAAACAGAATCATGAATTGGTTTACTGGTGGTTTAAATCATCAGGTAGAACATCATATTTTTCCCAATATTAGTCACGTGCATTATACTAAAATTTCAAAAATTGTTCGAGAAACTGCATTAGAATTCAATCTTCCTTACAACGAGTATAAGACCACTAGAAAAGCTATCATAGCGCATTTTAAACATCTTAAACACATGGGGCAAAAACCTGTTTTACCTGCTTAAAAACATGAACAATAAACTTTCTAACCGAATCAACAACATGGCTACCTCAGCAACATTAGCCATGGCTGCTAAAGCAAGAGAGCTAAGACAAGCTGGAGAAAATATTATAGGATTGAGTTTAGGAGAACCCGACTTTACGGTTCCAGAATTTGTAAAAAAAGCAGCTATAAAAGCTGTAGAAGACAACTACCATTCTTACACTCCTGTTGATGGCTATGGCGATCTCAAAGAAGCTATAATTACCAAGTTTAAGAGAGATAATAATCTTACGTATAGTCCTTCTCAGATCGTTGTATCTACCGGAGCTAAACAATCCTTGTACAATTTAGCTCAAGTATTACTTAATCCCGGAGATGAAGTATTGTTACCTGCACCCTATTGGGTAAGTTATAGCGATATATCAAAAGTTGCTGGTGGTGTTCCTGTAGAAATCAAAACAGCTATTGAGAATGATTTTAAAATTACACCGCAAGAATTAGAAGCCGCTATTACTCCTAGGACCAAAATGATGATCTATAGCAGCCCTTGTAACCCAAGTGGTTCTGTTTACAGTAAAAAAGAACTAAGAGCATTGGCCGATGTATTGGTAAAATACCCAGACATTATTGTAATTAGCGATGAAATCTATGAACATATAAATTTCACAGCTCAACATGCTTCTATGGCTCAATTTGAGGATATGTACAACCGTACGGTAACTGTAAATGGCGTATCCAAAGCATTTTCAATGACTGGTTGGAGAATTGGTTTTATTGGAGCCCCAGAATACATTGCACGTGCTTGCAATAAAATGCAAGGACAAGTAACTAGTGGCGCAAATTGTATTGGACAAAAAGCAACAGTTGCTGCCTTAAACAGTGATCCAAGTAAAATTAAATACATGATAGATGCCTTTAAGGAAAGACGCACTTTAATTTTGGATCTATTAAGTGAAATTGAAGGCTTTAAAATCAATGAACCAGAGGGTGCCTTTTATGTATTTCCTGACATTTCTTCTTACTTCGGAAAAACGATACGTGGGACAAAAATTAACAACGCAACAGACTTCTCGCTGTACCTACTAGAGAATGCAAAAGTAGCTACTGTAACAGGAGATGCATTTGGAGACCCAAATTGTATTCGTATTTCATATGCTGCTTCAGATGATGATATCAAAAATGCCATGCAACAAATTAAAGATGCATTGGTATAGTTAAAACGTACACCCATAAAAAAAGCACTGATTTCTCAGTGCTTTTTTTATATACTATTTCATAGTACTTATTTTACTACTAAACTCTTATTTACTGTTCCTGCTTCAGTTGAAACACTTACGATATAACTTCCACTAGACAAGTTAGTATCAATAGTAAATTGATTTTGGTTAAATGTATTTGTATACACAACACTTCCTAACACATTGTAAATAATAACTTCAGCATTTGCAACATTTGCACCTAAAGCAATGTTAATTTGAGATCCAGTATTAGGATTTGGATACACATTAAAATCTACTGCAGCTGCGTCTTCAAGACCTAATTCTGTACATGGCATAGGAGTTGGATCAATACCAACTTGCGCAAACGTTGCTTCAAAATCTCCAACATTGCTAATTGGCCATATATCGTTATTAAGTAATGTATTATCAGGTCCTATTAAGCAATATGTTGGATATGCTGTAGGGTTAAAATTAGAGTCTACAGCACCAGCACCACCTTCAGAGCTTACGGCTGGGGCTTGTTCAAATTCTCCACCATAAGTTTCTTTAAAAGCAATTACCTCCGCATTGTTGTCTGTTCCATTATTGATAGCAATCATAAAAACCTCACCTTCATTACATCCATACTTGTCATAAAATTCATTAAAGTACCTTGAGGTCGCTTGACAAGGAGGACAGGTATCAAAAAAGAAATCTAAGTATACATATTTACCTTGAGAAGTTATGTCGTACAAATTCCAAGTATCACCGTTGGTATCGGTTACTGTAAAATCATCAACAACATCTCCAAGATTATAGTTTTGGATTTGAGCAAAAAGCCCAGTCGATAATAGCACTGCTAAAGCGCTTAAAATAATTTTTTTCATCATGTTAATTTTTGATTAATACTCAATAAAAGTAGCGGAAAAAGCCTAAAGCACAAACAAAAACACACTAGTAAAACTCATAATAAACTCATTCAAAAAACGCAAGCTCTCGAAAAAACCGTCAATAAAGCTATCCCATTCACTTCATAGGGATTAAATAAAAACGATTATTTAATGGTAACTTTGCTTTAAAATGGTTAAAACCTCAAAAAAATGGCAAAAATCTTATTATTAGGCTCTGGTGAATTAGGCAAAGAATTTGTAATTGCAGCACAACGTTTAGGCCAATATGTGATTGCAGTAGATAGTTATAAAAATGCCCCTGCTATGCAAGTAGCTCATGAACATGAAGTGATAAATATGCTCGATGGAAATGCATTAGACACCATTGTTGCAAAACACAATCCAGACTTTATAGTTCCTGAAATAGAAGCCATTCGTACCGAAAGACTATACGAATATGAGAAACAAGGCTATACTGTAGTTCCCTCTGCAAAAGCAGCAAACTACACCATGAACAGAAAAGCTATAAGAGACCTTGCGGCCAAGGAACTAGACCTACAAACTGCAAACTACAATTATGCTAGCTCAGCAATAGAACTTGAAATAGCAGTTCAAAAAATTGGAATGCCATGTGTTGTAAAGCCTCTCATGTCTTCTAGTGGAAAAGGACAAAGTACCATTAAAACGGAAGCCGACATTCATAAAGCTTGGTCTTATTCTCAAGAAGGATCTCGTGGAGATGTTGCCGAAGTTATCGTAGAAGCTTTTATTGATTTTGATTACGAAATAACATTACTCACTGTGACTCAAGAAAACGGTGAAACCCTTTTCTGTCCGCCTATTGGACACCGACAAGAACGTGGAGACTATCAAGAGAGTTGGCAACCCGCTATAATGCACGACTATCATTTAAAGTCTGCACAAGCGATGGCAAAAGCTGTTACCAATGCCCTTACGGGCAATGGTATTTGGGGTGTTGAATTTTTTATATCTAATAAAGGTGGAGTTTACTTCTCTGAACTTTCACCAAGACCACACGATACAGGTATGGTCACCCTAGCAAATACTCAAAATTTCAACGAGTTTGAGCTACATTTACGCGCAATTATCGGCCTCCCAATTCCAGAAATCACTCTCGAAAAAAATGGAGCAAGTGCCGTGTTGCTAGCTTCAGAAGATTCTAAAAATCCAAGTTTCGAAAACCTTGAGGTACTCGCCAATGCACCAAAAACAGATTTTAGGTTATTCGGAAAACCTACATCAAGACCCTATAGAAGAATGGGTGTCGTAGTATGCTATGATGATCTTGAAACTAATATTTCAGAAATCACAAAAAAAACAAAAGAGCTAGCTGCTCAAGTAAAAGTACTACCCTAGCCTATTTTTTCTTAAGCGCTGCCAAGGTCTTATAGAAATCTTCTTGTACGGGTCTATTTTCTGGAATTTCTCGAAGAGGTTCCACTTCACGAAGTGTTTCATGACAATCTAAAGGTAATTGCTGATACAATTTAGTCCCTGCAGTTTTCCATGCAATCATTTGCTCTGAAACTTCTTTGATCGATTTGGCTGGATTTCCCACGATTAATTGTCTTGGCTCAAACACCGTTTCAGCTTTTATAAATGTCATTGCCCCAACAATACACTCGTCACCAATTTCGGCTCCATCCATAATAACACTATTCATACCCACCATGCAATTACGTCCTAGATTTGCTCCATGAATAATAGCTCCATGACCTACATGTGCTCCTGCTTTCAATACAATAGATTTTCCTGGAAACATATGCACGGTGCAATTTTCTTGCACATTTACGCCATCTTCTAAAATAATTTCTCCCCAATCACCACGAATGGCAGCTCCAGGACCGATATAACAATCCTTTCCTATAATTACATTGCCTGTAACTGCTGCCAAAGGATGCACAAAACTTGAGGGGTGCACTACTGGGATATGTCCTTTAAAACAATAAATCATATTGCTGAAATTTTAAAAATTATGTTAATCTATTAAGTAATTCAAAAACATTTCGACTGAGTATACAATAAAAAAAAGAAAAATTAAGTTTTAATTAAAAATTAACCTATGAGAACTGCACTTAGAACCTTTACCATTGCAAAAGAGGATATACATCACGTACAATTTTCTAAACAAGATGTTTTAATCAACAAAGACCAACAAAAAGAACGTGCTCATCAACTTACGAGAGCAGCTAAACTTGGTAACCTTTTACGAAATAAAGTAAACATTTATTTTATGGACAAAAATGACAAATTACTAAGAGTGAATACCACTGTTTGGGCTGTTACCAAAAAATTTGTTGTTCTTAAAAATGCTACTACAATTCCGCTTGAGAGCATTGTTGGTGTTGAATAAGCTTATTTAAAACGTTTTAGCGTTTCTTTAGTGAATTCGCTTAGCACCAATCGTCCCGATATAGCAGCACGCTCAGCTAAAAGTTCATTCCAGTGCTCTGTTCCTGCCCACATAATTTTTTTCATCTCGCGCATTGCCTCTGGGTTATAAGTACATAAATTTTCAGCAAAAGCTTGTACCGCGGCATCTAATGCTTCGGTTGATTCATACACACTTGCATATAATCCTTTTTGTCTTGCCCATTCTGCATCATAAAAAGAATTAGCATCTATAGCAATTTGCGACATACCTGTCAATCCTAATTTGCGTTCTACAGCAGGTCCTACTACAAATGGTCCAATACCTACATTGAGCTCACTCAACTTAATGGAAGCAAATTTACTTGCCATACAATAATCTGTAGCACTAGCAACACCAACGCCTCCTCCTACAGTTTTACCTTGTACACGTCCAATAATAAATTTTGGACAGGTACGCATGGCATTAATTACATTGGCAAAGCCGCTAAAAAAAACACGTCCTGTTTCTGCATCGTTAATATTTATTAATTCTTTAAAACTTGCGCCTGCACAAAAAGTGCGCACACCACCACTTTTAAGGATGATTACTTTTACGGCATCGTTGGTCCCAGCATTGGTAATGGTTTGTGCTAGTTTTGCCAAGATATCTCCCGGCAAACTATTGTGCGCTGGGTGGAAAAACTCTATGGTTGAAATTCCGTTATTTATGTCTTCTTTTACGTAGGGTGCTGTCATCGTTTTGAACGTACCCGCGCAGGCGGGTATCTTGTTAATGGTTATAATTATAGTGAATCATAAAGGTCATTCCAACTAGGATTAGACTTTTCAATTAGATTTATTTTCCAATCTCGATTCCATTTTTTTAATTGTTTTTCTCTTTTTAGGGCGTCTTCCTTATTTTCAAAAACCTCAAAATAAATTAAAATACCAAGGTTATATCTCGCAGAAAATGTTTTGGGATGTGCCTTCGTTTTATGTTGATATATTCTTGTTTTTAATCTCCCTGTACTACCAATATATAAAACACCTTCTTTTTTATTAGTAATTAAATAGACGTAGTATTTTTCCAATTAGATTAATTTATTTTTTTGCTTAACTAATTTCAAACTAATAATGTTAGGTGTCACTAAAAGATTCCCGCATTCGCTGGGAATTTTGAGCAATTTGAATTGCTAAAGCAATTCAAATTGCTCAAAATGATGATTCAAATGTTTTCGTTCAATTAAATACCACTCATATTTGTTTAACTCCCCAAAAACAATGTTTTTTAATAGCATGTCTGGGTTTTCATTAAAAAAGGCTAAATATTTAAAACGTTGCGCAAGAAACTTTTCTTTTGCTGTTTGTAAATCTGGATGTTCTAATGGTGCTAAAGTATCCTTTTCAAGACTTGGAAATCTTGAATTTTCAGGAAATTTTTCATAATTATATAAGCTATCGCGCACCTTATCAAGGTATTTCTCTGGAGTAGCAATCTCAAAATCTTGAATTTCTCCTGAAGCAATTTTATAGGTGTACTCCAAATGCTCTATCATATGCTGCGGGGTCATAATTCCCCATTTTGGTTTGCTTTCTTCGGAAAGTTTAGCCAAACAAGACTTGATCCTATCGGTTGTCATTTCGGTAAACACCTCTTGTTTCTTTTCTACCATGGTTAAAATGGTAGCCACACACACTAATGGATCTTCTTTTTCTGCGCCGTCTGGCAAAATAGCATTTGCTGTATCGACGTTGGCATCAAATACCTCAACATACCATTTTACAATCCCACTTGGGTGTTCTTTTCCTCTAGAATCTCTATCCACTTTTTGCTTACATGTAAGTCGAACATACAAAGTATCATTGTGATAAATTGGGCGTAAAAAACGAATTTCTTCTAAACCATAATTCGCTGCAACAGGTCCTTTGTTTGGATACACAAATAATCCGGCTGCCATGGAAATGATAAAATAGCCGTGCGCTGTTCTTTTTTCAAAAATACTTCCGTCCAGACTTGTGGTGTCGGTATGGGCGTAAAAATGGTCCCATGTAATATTTCCGAAGTTAACAATATCTGTATCGGTAATGGTTCTATTATGAGTCTTAAGAGACATTCCTGGCTGAATGTCTTCCCAATGGTAGGTAAAAGGATGCTGTGGAGCCTCTTTGTATGCCGCTTTTGGTTGGTAGATACCCGTCACCTCAGTTAAGGTAGTCGGACTTCCCTGGATAGCACAACGTTGTAAATAATGTTTAATACCACGAATACCTCCCATTTCTTCGCCTCCTCCGGCACGCCCAGGACCTCCATGCACTAAAGCTGGTAAGGGAGAACCATGCCCTGTACTTTGTTTGGCCATCTCACGATTTAACACCAAAATGCGCCCATGATGCGATGCAGCTCCTACCACATAATCTCTTGCTAGGCTATCATCATTGGTAGCGATAGAAGACACCAAAGAACCTTTCCCCATTTGAGCTAATTCTATAGCTTCATCCATATTTTTATAAGGCATAATGGTACTCACTGGTCCGAAAGCTTCGGTAGTGTGACATGCTTCATTTTTAAACGGTTGATCTTCTCGCAATAAAATAGGTTTGATAAACGCGCCTTTTTGTGCATCTGCACCAACGGTATCTAAGGCATTCATATTTCCGTAGACAATCGAAGCCGTCTTGGCAATCTTGGCCACCTGCTCTTTAACACTTTCACGTTGCGCCTGACTCACCAGAGCACCCATACGTACCTCTTTTAAACGAGGATCTCCAATGGTTACTTTATCTAATTGTTTTCCGATGGCAATTTGCACATCTTCCACCAAATTATGCGGCACAATGATACGGCGTATGGCAGTACATTTTTGCCCCGCTTTCACGGTCATTTCTTTTCGTACTTCTTTGACAAACAAATCGAATTCTGGTGTTCCTGGCACGGCATCTTCTCCTAAGATAGAGGCGTTTAATGAATCTGCTTCCATGGTAAATGGCACCGATTCTTCTGTCAGTCTCGGGTGATTTTTTAGGATGCGTCCCGTATGGGCAGAGCCCGTAAAAGTTACTACATCTTGAGAATTTACAGTATCTAGTATATCTCTAGCAGTACCACTTATGAGTTGTAGTGCACCTTCTGGCAAGATACCTGAAGCAATGATTTCTCTTACTACGGCTTCTGTTAAATAACTGGTTTGCGGTGCAGGTAATACAACCGCAGGCATTCCTGCCATCCAGTTTACGGCACACTTTTCTAACATTCCCCAAACAGGAAAATTAAAGGCATTGATATGTACAGCAACACCCCTTCTTGGCACCATGATATGATGTGCCATAAAGCGACCTCCACGAGATAAATCGATAGGATCTCCTTCAACATGATAACTTTGATTAGGAAACAACTTACGCAAAGATGCATTGGCAAAAAGATTTCCAAAACCACCTTCTATATCGATCCAACTATCAACACGTGTAGCACCAGTACGGTAACTCAACTCATAAAAAGCTTCTTTACGTTTGGTAAGATACATCGCCAATTTTTTGAGCATCATGCCACGTTCTTGAAAGGTCATTTTTCTAAGGACATCTCCTTTTTCTCTTCCATATTGCAAGGCGGCAGGAATATCTAGTCCTCCCATAGCGATACTTGTAAAAGCATCTCCTGTTACTGCATCATGAATTAATATGCCTTCGCCCTCGCCATCATGCCACTGGCCTTGTAGGTAATGTTGTGTTTTGTTCATTCGATTAACGATTTAAGATTAACGATTGTAAATTTTTGAATATATCTCTTACATCAAAAATCGTTGATCATCAATCTCCAATTAGATTTAATTAACGATTTACATTTTCTATAATAGCTGCATAGCCTTGTCCTACTCCAATACACATGGTAATTAAAGCATATTTTTTGTTTGTTTCTTGTAGCTCTAAGGCTGCAGAATACGCAATTCTTGCTCCAGTTACACCCAATGGATGTCCAATTGCAATAGAACCACCATTCGGGTTAATTCTTGGATCATCATCTTCCAATCCCCATTCACGGATACATGCCAGTGCTTGTGAAGCAAAAGCTTCATTAAGTTCTATCACATCCATATCCTCCATTTTTAGCCCGGCTTTTTCAAGCGCTTTATTTGAAGCCTTTACAGGACCAATTCCCATAATTCTTGGTGCTACGCCAACCACAGCAGAAGATACAATTCTTGCCATTGGCTTTAAATTGTATTTTTTGACCGCATCTTCACTAGCAATAATCGTAGCTGCTGCGCCATCGTTTAATCCAGATGCATTCCCTGCGGTAACACTTCCTCCTTCTTTTTTAAAAGCAGGTCTTAATTTGGCGAGTATTTCTTTAGAAGAGTTTGGTTTAATGAACTCATCATTTGCAAAGACAATAGGATCTTTTTTACGTTGCGGAATTGTTACTGGTTCAATTTCTTTTGCAAGACGGCCACTTTTTTGTGCCGCTGCGGCTTTCATTTGGCTTTGATACGCAAATGCATCTTGATCTTCTCTGGTGATGTTATATTTTTCTACTAAATTTTCTGCGGTAACTCCCATACCATCTACACCATACATTTCTTTCATTTTAGGATTTATAAAACGCCATCCAAAAGTAGAATCGTACATTTTACTATCCCCACCAAAAGCACTTGATGGTTTTGCCATCACATAGGGACCGCGGGTCATATTTTCTACACCACCAGCAATAAATAAATCTCCATCTCCAGCCTTAATAGCTCTATTGGCATGTATAATAGCTGAAAGACCACTACTACACAATCTATTTACCGTTTCTCCTGGTACAGTAAAAGGCAATCCAGCTAAAAGCAAACTCATTCTAGCAACGTTTCTATTGTCTTCACCAGCTTGATTGGCACAGCCCATGATAACATCATCAAAAGCCTCTTTAGGTATGTTTGGATTTTTTGCAACCACTGCTTTAATTACATGTGCGCCCAAATCATCTGTTCTTATAGCACTAAGGGTTCCTTTGTAATTTCCAATGGGTGTTCTTACACCGTCAACGATATATGTTTCTTTCAATGTCTAGTTTTTAAGGGTTTACATTTTACTTAAACTTTTTTGCAACTTTTTTACTAAAAATGCGTCTAATAGATGCTATTGATTTTGTTGCCCTACAATAAAATGTAGTTCCACAAAGTTAACAAACTATACCATATATATTCCTATTGATTTCATTGAATGGATTTTAAAATTATACATCCTAAAAACCCAATAATAAAAGAATATTTTAGATTTTCGTACACTGGTTTTCTTGACAATGTATCCTATCATGCCTATCCTAACGCAGCTATTCCAATTTGTTTTTTCAAGGATGTTGAGATTGATTTTTCTAAAGACAAGATGTTGGTTAAACCTTCTCATAAAAAATCAATTAAATGTATTTACACCAATAATTTTTACAAGCCCATAAAAATTGAAACACTAGGTAATATTGAAGAATTTTGCCTGATATTTGAGCCTTTTGGATTAGCACAATTTATTGACAAACTTCCAATTATTGGAGCTGAAACACATTCGATTCCATTTCACGATTTTGATGATTTTATTTTACAGCATCCTAAATTATTTGAATACAGTGCTGAACAAAAAAACAATGCTTTAGAAACCTATTTGTTGCCTAAAATTTCAAAAAAAAAGCATACAGATTTTATTAAAGATGCCATCAAAAATATGCATGCCGAAAAAGAAGTTCAGCGCATTTATCCCATTTCTTCTAAAACATTTTACAGAGCTTTTAAAAATATTTGCGGTGTTCCAGAGAGTGTTTTATTGAAAACCATTCAGTTTCGAAAAGCATTAGAAAAGATTAAGGTTGAAAATCCAGAAAAAACAATGGCGCAATTGGCATATGATCTAGGATATTATGACCAATCTCATTTTAACAA
The DNA here is from genome assembly GCF_058147145.1 of Patiriisocius sp. 208BN25-11. Lineage (NCBI taxonomy): Bacteria > Pseudomonadati > Bacteroidota > Flavobacteriia > Flavobacteriales > Flavobacteriaceae > Patiriisocius > Patiriisocius sp. 208BN25-11. Next base: position 35,548 of record NZ_JBYVJY010000012.1, on the reverse strand, counting down.
ACTGTTCAAACAGCTTTCTTCTGAGACCCCAAGCACATTTTTTAAACAAGTTGACACCATTACAGAAGAAAATATTTATTTCAAAATTAGCTAGGTGTCTTTTTTGTACAATTTCTAATTAATAGCTTTGCTTATGTTTGGTTTAAAAACCAATATGTTTACGAACAACAAAATTTTATTTCGATTCATCTTTCTCTTTTTTGGCTTGATGATTTTTCCATTTCCGCTGTATTATATCCCTTTTCTGGATATCGTTGCAGAGTGGACACAATCCTTTTACCAAACCGTGATTCCATGGTTTGGAAATACAATCCTTGGAATTGAAGGAGAAGTGAACATGAACGGTCGAGGCAGTGGTGATACTACAGGAGATTATATCACCATCCTCTTCTTATTTGTAGTTGCTATAGTTGGAACGTTACTGTGGTCTTTACTTGAGCGAAAAGAAAAAGACTATTCAAAACTAAACTACTGGTTTATTGCAAGTTTACGCTACTTTGTTGGAGCTATGATGCTAAGTTATGGGATGGTAAAAGTAATACAACTGCAATTTCCAGCCCCTGGGTTTTTTAGATTGTTAGAGCCATACGGAGACTCATCTCCAATGGGTTTAGCCTGGACATATATGGGGTTTTCATCAGGCTTTAACATGTTTGTAGGTTTGGGTGAAGTTATTGGAGGGGTTTTATTATTTCATAGAAAAACAGTTGTATTAGGAGGAATCATTTTATTATCTGTGACTTCAAACATTGTAGCAGTAAATCTATTTTTTGATGTCCCTGTAAAAATATTTTCTATCCAATTATTACTCATGACCGCAATTATTCTTGGTGCTCATTACAAACGGTTAGCTCATGTTATATTTAATATTAAGAACACAAGTACGTATCAGTATTTTTCAGTATTCAAAAAGAAATCATGGCGTACTGCTCATGTTGCCTTGAAGTGGATCTTTGTAGCCTTCTTACTATATTCTAACATTGATGGAAAGCTAGAGCGTAGAGACACCTACGGAACCAATGCGCCAAAACCTGAACTTTATGGGCTCTATGAAACAGTAGATTTTATAAAAAATAACGACACCATCCCACCGCTTTTAACAGATAAAAAAAGATGGCGTTATTTGGGAATTGAAAGAAAAGGTTCTGTACAATTGTACGGTATGGATCCTAAAAATCGTTCTGGCTTAAGGAGCGATACCACAGACATTATTAAAAAAACGATGCAATGGTCCAACTATAGAGATTCTACAGAAATACATACTTTTAAATACGTGCAAACCGACAGCACTATGACTATTGAAGGCATCTACAAATGTGATACGCTGAAAGTAAACTTTATTCGAAAAACAAAAGACGATTTCTTATTGATGAATCGTGGTTTTCATTGGATTAGCGAAAGGCCAATGAACCAATAATACATAACAACTTATGAAAAAGACAGCCATTTTATTTACACTCACGGTAACAGCATTCTTATTAAGTGTTACTGCTACTGCACAATTCTCAAAAAAAGAAACCAGAAAGCTACCCGCTTTTATTAAAGAGCATTGTGAACTTATTGTAAAAGAAGCAACTTCAAACACCAATGTCTACATTAGTGATTTGGTTTCAAATCAATTGTACAAAGAGTTTGTGGATAGTTATAAAACAAGCAACCCAACATTTTACAACAAAAACCTTCCTGTTTCTTCTCTTTGGAAAAATGAAACCCTTGAAGAAAATTATTTTTTCCATCCAACCTATCAGGAATTTCCTGTCTTTTCTGTTTCTAAAGAAAACGCCTTGCAGTATTGTAAATGGCTAGAAAAAACCTTACAAGTAAACTATCCAAAATTTAAATACGAAGTACGCTTGGCTAATCAAGGTGAATTACAATATGCAATTTGTACTCAAGGAAATTTATTATTAAAAGAGCACCAACCAGAAAAAGAAAAATACTTTAGGTTTAGAGAAGGAACGAATCAAACCTTTGAAGGCCCATCAACTTCTGTAAGTTTTAGGGTTGTTATTTCTGTGACAAACTCACAAAAAATTTCATCTTAACAAGATTATTCCTCCCAATCCTTAGAAGTTCTATAGACAACGCCTTTAAACAATGCAACGAGTTCATTGCCTCTTTTAACCTCAACGATATTAAAACCTACTTTGTTTTTTTGAAGATCTAAAGTAGCTTCGGCAGTAATGTAATCTCCTTCATTTAGAGCCTCAATATGATTGATACTTGTCTCTATAGAAACCGCATATTTTCCATGGGTGTTGGCTGTAAACCCAAAAGCAGTATCTGCCAGCGAATAACTAATACCCCCATGGGCTTTGTTCATGCTATTAAGCATCTCTTCGCGAATGGTCATTCCTACTTTTACGTGACCAATTTCACATTCAAGAATTTCAATCCCAAGCCAAGTGCTATAGGCATCTTGGGATAACATTTTATAAGGTATTTTTTCTCCAGATAAAGGCATAAAATCAAGTGTCATTTGTCATGCTGAGCCTGTCGAAGCACAAGCAATATTATGAATACTCAACCCTTCGACACGCTCAGGGTATCTATTAATAATCAAAAAAAGAGGTTCCAGCCGCAGCTTTTCTTCTCAACAAAGGAGAACAACGATATCTATCTTCACGATATTCATCATACAAAGCATCTAAGGTCTCAACACACCAGTTTATTCCTTTTTCGTTTGCCCATGCTAATAGACCTTTTGGATAGTTTACTCCTTTAGTCATGGCATCATCAATGGCAGTTGCGCTTGCAATGTTTAAGAACAAGGCATCTGCGGCTTCGTTGATGAGCATTACAAGAATGCGTTCAAAAATAGTATTCAATAACACCGTATCTTCAGACTTCTCGACTATGCTCGAAGAGACACGTCCATTTTCATCATAATGATAATATCCTCTACCAGACTTTCTTCCTAAATACCCAGCCTCACTGAAACGTTTTTGCGTAAACGCTGGCCTGTATCTTGGGTCGTAGTAAAAGGCTGTAAATACTGTTTCTGTTACCGTATAATTGACATCGTTTCCAATAAAATCCATCAACTCAAAAGGTCCCATTCTAAAACCACCTACACTTTTCATGGCGTGATCTATAGTAGCAAAATCTGCGATACCTTCTTCATAAATTCGCAATGCTTCTCCGTAAAAAGGTCTCGCCACTCTATTGACAATAAATCCAGGAGTGTCTTTAGCTACTGCAACTACCTTTTTCCAACTTTTAATTGTTTCTTCGGAAATGTTAAGCACCTCAGTACTGGTTTGTATTGCCGGAATAACTTCTACTAATTTCATAAGCGGTGCAGGGTTGAAAAAATGAATCCCAACACAACGTTCTGGTTTTTCTAATGAAGAGGCAATAGATGCGATAGACAGTGAAGACGTGTTAGAGGCAATGATACAGTCTGAAGACACATAACCTTCTAGTTCTTGGAAGACTTTTTTCTTAATATCCAGATTCTCAACAATAGCCTCGATAGTCATATCACTATCTGCTAATTCTTTTAGAGAAGTTACGTATGAAATATTATCTTGAATACTCGTTTTTTCTTTTGCAGTAATACGTCCTTTCTCAACCAAGCGCGCTGTTATTCTCTCTAATGCTGCCTTGGCTTTATCTAAAGCCGCTTGATTTAAATCAAATAATTTCACAGTACAACCAGCTGTTGATGCTACTTGTGCTATTCCAGAACCCATGGTTCCTGCTCCTATGATACCAATCTTTTTAATTTCCATTAACTGTTATGTTTGAATATCGAATATCGAGGTTTGAACACCGAATATCGAAATTTTAAAAGTTTAAATTAAGACCCTTTACGTTCAGAAGTTCGAATACTTGCAACAAAAATTGAAATCAATTCGTTATTTTCAATAAACAAAGCATCTAATTTAGTATCTTCTTTAATAAGATTAGCGCCTTTTTGAATTTTAATATTCACTAAAGATTCTCGAAGTTCTTTTAAACACAATTTCAACTTGTGCAAGAAATCCTTTTTAGATTCGGCACTTTGTGCTTCTCCATAATTTAATGCTGCTGAAGTAGTTGATCTGATTAATTGTTTACTTAAATGTTGAGAAGCATAACTACCATCCAATTTATTACAAATCAATATAATCGCTACTGAAAAATCAATCAAACGCTCTTCTAAATCAAATTTATTGCTTTTCATACTATAATTTGTTTACATCGACATTCAAAATTCTGCGGTTCGATATTCTTTATTCTCTACTTCCCTTTAAACTCAGGTTTCCTTTTGTTAACAAAGGCGTCTACTCCTTCTGCGTAATCTTCGCTTTGGGCGGCCTCTATTTGTAATTTACTTTCTAATGCAAGCTGGGAAGTAATATCGTTTGCCATAGACTCGTTCAACAAACTTTTTGTTAAACCAAGCGCTTTTGTAGGCATTTTAGCCATTTTTGTTGCCAAGGAAAGCACCTCGTCTTCGAAAATTTCCGAAGAAATTACTTTGTAAATCATTCCCATACGTTCGGCTTCTTCTGCAGAAACTTTATCTCCTAACAGCATTAGGGCAGATGCTTTGGCAAACCCTATTAGCCTTGGTAACATATACGTACCTGCGCTATCTGGAACGAGTCCGATTTTACTAAACGCTTGTATAAAACTTACTTTTTCATGCGCAACAACTACATCACATGCCAATGCAATATTAGCCCCTGCTCCTGCTGCAACGCCATTTACCGCTGCTATTATTGGTTTTTCGATAGCTCTAATACGCGTAATAATTGGATTGTAATGCTCTTCTAATATTTTTTTAAACCCGGGATTTAGTTCTGGAGTGGTTACTTCTTTTAAATCTTGACCGGCGCAAAATGCTTTTCCAGCACCAGTAATGATAATCGCTCTAACTTCTGGATTTGAAGCACAAGCATCTAATTCATTTTGAAATAGCAAGGCCATTTCTCTATTAAAACTATTAAATACGTCGGGACGGTTAAGCATTAAGGTTGCAACGCCGTTGTTGATTTGTTTGGTTATTGGTTGGGTCATAAATTCATCTATAAATTTGACATAGTACGCCCTTCGACAAGCTCAGGGTGACACTTATTTTATTTTAGGCACTTAAAGTAATCGAAGGGTTCTTGGCAGGCATCGCATTTAAATAATGCTTTGCAGGCGGTAGAGCCAAACTGACTTACTAAATGTGTGTTGGTACTTTTACATTGCGGACAAATAACTTTTTTAGCATTACCCAATAGTACCTCTTTGTCTGCGGTTTCAGATAAAGGTCTGGCAATTCCATACGCTTCCATTTTTTGCAAACCTGCTTCGCTAATCCAATCGGTGCTCCATGCTGGGGCTAACACTAAAGTAACCTCAACTGTCTTGCCTAAAGGATGAAAAGCCGCTTTTAAATCATCTCCAATCACATCCATGGCCGGGCACCCTGAATAGGTAGGAGTGAGTTTTACTTTAATGACACCATCCACCTCGATAGCTTCACGTATTACTCCTAAATCTAGTACTGTAAGTACTGGAATTTCGGGATCACTCACCTGTTCCAAAATTGGAATGAGATGTGGGTCGATATGTGAAGTTTGTAGTATCATAGTGAGTAAAACACCCCTCTGTATCTCCCCTCAAAGGGAGAATTTGGTTTCAGTTTCGATTTCGATTTCGATTTTGGTTTCGGTTTTAAAGATTACCATTCCATATTTGGATAGGTACGTTGCATGTATTGCAGGTCGGATAATAAATAGCCCATATGCTCGCTGTGAATTCCTTTTTTACCGCCGCGAATAAAGTATTTCGATTCGGGAACTTTGAGATTTGCTTCTTCAAATAAACTCGTTACTTCTTTGTAATAGGCATCTTTTAATTGAGATGAGTCTACCCCAATTCCAGTTTCTACCATTGCATTAGCCGCATCGTACATGTCAAAAAGTTCTTCTGTATAGGCCCAAAGTTCGTCGACAGCTTCTTGCATTTTGGCATTACTTTCTTCGGTCCCATCTCCCAAACGTTTGATCCAATCTCCAGAAAAACGCTTGTGATAACTTACTTCTTTAATTCCTTTTTTTGCTATTGCCGCTAAGGTTTCATCTTTACTGTTCGAAAGCGCTTTCATAAACAACAAGTGGTATACATCAAAGAAATATTGTCGACCTATCACATAGCCAAAATGCTCGTTGGGTTGTTCTACTAACAATACATTTTTATATTCCCGTTCTAATCGTAGAAAGGCGATATCGTCTTCTGTCTTCCCTTCGCCTTGAACCGTAGCGGCATATTGATAATAATTTCTGGTCTGACCAATAAGATCTAAGGAAATGTTAGTACAGGCAATATCGGTTTCTAGTGTTGGTCCGTGACCGCACAATTCTCCTAGGCGTTGGCCGAGGATGAGACTGTTGTCTGCTATTGATAGTATGTAATTGTATAAATGTTCTTTCATGAGAAATCGAACTTGAAGTTGAACTTGAACTTGAAATCGAAGTAAAACTTCATTATTTAATGTTTTTAATTCTTGTTACTATAATTCTTATCAATTAATCATTTTCATCTTTCAAATTTGAGAGGCTTTTATCTGAAAGTAAGTTTGCCTTAATTTGAATATTCAAATTCCTTAAACTTTCTCACAGCTCTTTTAAGCAAATTCTTAACTTGTTAATCTTATCCTTATCAGTTCCTGCACCTAATGCTTCACCATAGTTTAAAGCTGCAGAACATGACGATCGTATTAGTTGCTTTGCCAAATATTCTCCAGCGAAAGACAAAGGTTTGTTTTCAAATAAAATAATAATCTCAGCTGCAAAATCTTCTAATCTTTCACTTAAATCAAATTTCTTTTCCATTTCATTTTCAAGTTCGAATTCAAGTTCAAGTTCAAGCAAATAATGCTACATATGTTTTACCTCGTCTGGTAGCTTATAAAATGTTGGATGACGGTATACTTTATCTTGAGCGGGTTCAAAAAGTTCTCCATTATTTTCTGGATTACTAGCGGTAATATTACTGCTTTCAACCACCCAAATACTTACACCTTCACTGCGTCTTGTGTAGACATCACGTGCGTTTTCTAGAGCCATTTCTGCATCTGCAGCGTGTAGGCTTCCAAAATGTCGATGTTCTAATCCATTTTTACTTCTTACGAAGACTTCCCATAAGGGCCAATTGTTATTTGTCATATCTTGTAAATACTTACAAAAGCAAGTACTATGTTTATATAAAGAAACATTCTTCTGGAACATCCCCCTAACCCCCTTCAAAGGGGGAGTTATACTTAACTAGCTTTTGCTACTTTCTTTGCTTCTTTTTTAGCAGCATGTGCCATGGCAGCATCGCGTACCCAAGCTCCATTATTCCAAGCTCCAACACGCGCTTTCATACGCTTTTTGTTAGAAGGACCGTGTCCTTTTACTACTTGCCAGAACTCATCCCAGTCTATTTCTCCAAAATCGTAGCTTCCTGTTGCTTCATTGAACTTTAAATCAGGATCTGGAATTGTTAATCCTAACAAATCGGCTTGAGGAACTGTTTGATCTATAAATTGCTGACGTAAATCATCGTTAGATTTACGCTTTAATTTCCATTTCATAGATTGTTCTGTGTGCACCGATTCTGCGTCTGTTGGACCTAGCATCATTAAGCTTGGCCACCACCATCTATTTAAAGCATCTTGTGCCATGTCTTTTTGCTCTTGGCTTCCATTGCAAAGCTTTAGCATGATTTCAAACCCTTGGCGTTGGTGAAAACTTTCTTCTTTACAAACGCGTACCATGGCTCTTGCATAAGGACCAAAAGAGGTGTTACACAAAGGCACTTGGTTAATAATGGCAGCACCATCTACCAACCAACCTATGGCTCCCATGTCTGCCCAAGTTACTGTTGGGTAATTGAAAATAGAAGAATACTTTGCTTTACCAGAGTGCAATTGTTCGTATAATTCATCTCTTGAAATCCCTAAGGTTTCACAAGCAGAATACAAATAGAGACCGTGTCCTGCTTCATCCTGTACTTTGGCAAGTAAGGCAGCTTTTCTTCGAAGTGACGGAGCTCTGGTTATCCAGTTCCCTTCAGGAAGCATTCCAACAATTTCACTATGGGCATGCTGAGAAATCTGACGAATATGCGTCTTTCTATACTTCTCTGGCATCCAATCTTTGGGTTCAATCTTTTCGTCACGTGCAATGCGCGCTTCAAAAATTTCTTCTAGGTTTTTAATTTGATCTTCACTCATGATTTTTTGCTTTAGGCTTTAAGCTGTAAGCTTTAGGCTAATTAAACAATCTCTAATTTCAAAAAGATACCCGTTTTCACGAGAATGCTATCTCTCTATGCCCTTTGGGCATCTCTCCCAGTGGGAGAGAAATGTTTTCGTTTCATTTTAGATAAAGACTATACGTCAAAATCTACTTTAACACTATCTGTTGTTGGAACGGCTTGGCAGCTCAATACTAAGTTTTGAGATACCTCTTTATCGCTCAACGCGTAATTTATTTTCATTTCTACTGCACCATCAAGCACTTCGCACTTACAAGTACTGCAAACTCCACCTTTACAGGCAAAAGGTAAATCTGCTCCAGCGCCCAAGGCAGCATCAAGAATATTGTCATATTCATCGGTCATAGTGAAATGAAATTCTTTACCTCCATCCACAATGGTTACTTCTATACCTTCTACACTTTGCTCTGCTAAACGAGCAGCACGTTGCTTATCTTCTTCGGTTAGTCCTGTAACAAAAAGTTCGTAATGTACATTTGCTTCAGGCATTCCAGCTTCGATTAGTTTGTCTTTTACTAAAAAAATCATTTCTTCAGGACCACATAAAAAAGCTTCATTAAGAGCTGGCACATATACTAACTTCTTAAAAATTTCATCTAATTTTTCCGAAGTAAAGCGTCCGTTAAACAATTCGGCATCTCTATGTTCTTTGGTTAAGAAATAGAAAATCTCGAGCCTTCCAAAGTACTGATTTCTAAGTTGTTCAATCTGTTCTTTAAAGATAATAGATTTCACCGTACGATTCAAATAGAATAATTTGAATTTCGCTTTAGGTTCTTTAGCCAAATGGGTTTTAATCATTGACAAGACAGGTGTAATACCACTTCCCGCTACAAAAGCAATGTATGTTTTTTCTTCTTCGGAAATAGGTACACCAAATTTTCCGCTAGGTGCCATCACCTCGAGCGAATCTCCTGTTTGCAAAACTTCATTTACATAGGTGGAAAACACACCTCCCGGTATTTTTTTTACAGCTACCTGCCATTGATGATCTACCATACTAGAACAAAGACTGTACGATCTTCGGGTATCTTCACCATCAATAATAGCTTTTAAGGTAAGATGTTGACCTTGGGTGTATTGAAATTCATCTAAAATTTCAGAAGGAACATCAAAGGTAATCACAGAACAATCTGGAGTTTCCTTGTAGATATCTTTAATTTTCAATGTATGAAATGTAGCCATGAATTGTACTTATTATAATACAAAACTAACGATTGTTAGTTTAAATACCAAATATAGCTATTTACAGGAAAAAGTATTGCTTATACAATCCCAGAAATAAGGACTGAAACCAATTCTTTCTTTAGCACATTTACTTCCAATTTGCCACGTTTTTCATTCCATAAGTACAAGGTTCTAAGCGTAGAGAGTATCGAAAACAATATCACTTCTGGATGCTTGGGTTGTAGCTCCCCTGCTTCGATCCCTTGTTTAATGATGTTTCTAAAGTTTGCTTCATACTGATCTCGCATGGCGATAAAATCTAATAGCCCTTTTCCATCCAAATGCATCCAGTCGTTATTTAGGGCTGCAATCGCTTCGGCATGATTTACGGTGATATCGATATGCACTTCTATTATTTTTCTAATGGTATCTAGAGGCGTTAATTTTTCAGAAGTTATTGTTAGCATACTATTAGTAAACTCATTGGCAACCGTAAGTACTAACGAAGCTAAAATTTCTTGTTTCCCTTTGATATGATTGTATAAGCTTGCTGCTTTAATATCCATTTTTTGAGCAATGTCTCGCATAGACACCGCACTAAACCCCTTTTCTTTAAACAAGGTGGCTGCAACAGCAACAATTTCTTCTTTTCGGGTAGATTTCATTATCGTAAATATACTAATTGATTTAAGATTAACGATTTTTGATTTTTGATTTGGCATACTTTTGAGGCATTTAAAAAAAAACCTATGTATCCTTACAATGCATAAAAATTTTAAAAACAAAAGTCAGACTTCCAACATATTATTCATTCATAAATTTACAATCTAAAATCTTCAATCGACAATCATTTTACTACTTTTGATATATGAATGCAACTGCTATAGAAAGTAACGAGCTACTGGATAGATTGCCACCGCATCTAAAACAGTATATCAAGCCTCAAAACTACGAACACTACACACCTATAAATCAAGCTGTATGGCGCTATGTGATGCGCAAGAATGTTGATTATTTAAGCAGAGTAGCACATGAAAGCTATCTTGATGGACTCGCTAAAACTGGGATTTCTATAGATACCATTCCTTCGATGTATGGAATGAATCGAATTTTAAAGGAAATTGGATGGGCAGCCGTTGCTGTAGATGGTTTTATACCTCCCAATGCATTTATGGAGTTTCAAGCCTATAAGGTGTTGGTTATTGCTAGCGATATTAGACAACTCGAAAACATTGAATATACACCTGCCCCAGATATTATTCATGAAGGCGCTGGGCATGCCCCAATTATTGCCAGTCCGGATTATGCAGAATACTTGAGACGTTTTGGAGAAATTGGTGCTAAGGCAATTTCTAGTGCTCATGACATGGAATTATATGAAGCGGTTAGAACGCTTTCTATTTTAAAAGAAGCGGAAGGTACACCTCAAAAAAATATTGATGCTGCCGAACAAAAAGTAACAGCATTGCAAAACAAAGAAGTAACACCTTCTGAAATTGCATTGATTAGAAACCTACATTGGTGGACTGTTGAATACGGCATGGTAGGCACCGTTGAAAACCCAAAGATTTATGGTGCTGGTCTACTCTCTTCAATAGGCGAAAGCGAATGGTGTATGAAAGAAAGTGTAAAAAAAATACCATACACCATAGATGCTGCCTACCAAGAATTTGATATTACAAAACCGCAACCACAGTTGTTTGTAACACCCGACTTTGCTTATTTACAAGAAGTTCTTGAGAATTTTGCAAATACCATGGCTGTTCGAAAAGGCGGTTGGCGTGGTTTACAAAAACTAATAGACTCTAAACAATTAGGTAGTATTGAAATAAGCACAGGACTGCAGGTAAGTGGTGTATTTACGCGCATGATAAAAAATGAAGACAATGAGGTTGTCTATTTTGAAACCACCGGAAAAACGGCCTTAGCCTTTAGAGAAACTGAAGTGATAGGACATGGAGTTTCTAGACACAGCCATGGCTTTAGGAGTCCGTTAGGGAAACTAAAAGGTATTAATCTCGCCATCGAAAATATGGGGCCAAGAGATTTAGCAGCGTATGACTTCTATGACGGAAAACCTATTGAGTTTGAATTTGAGAGCGGTATACATGTAAAAGGACTCAACGTTACAGGAATGCGAAATTTGAAAGGCGAATTAATGCTCATTCAATTTAGGGAATGTACCGTGACATACAAAGACGAAGTATTATTTTCACCAGAAGATGGCGACTTTGATATGGCAGTTGGAAAAGAAATTGTTTCTGCTTTTGCAGGTGCTGCCGATTACTTAAGTTTTGAGTTGGAAAAACACGAATTAAGTACACATGAAAAAGTAACCACACGTTCGGAAGATGAACAACTTCTACAAGAGCTATACAAAGAAGTACGAGTGATAAGAAATGAAGTTAGTACTAACAAAGCATCTGAGAGACTTCTTGAGATTTTCAATGTAACACGACTACGTTTCCCGAATGATTGGTTGCTGGTGTTAGAAATTTATGAACTTATTCCTTCTTCTGAAATATTAGCGCATCTTACACTGCTTAAAACAAACCAAGCTAGCATAGCACATCTTATAGATGGAGGACTAGCTTTATTAGAACAACAAACGATAACAACTAATTAAAAAACACACTATGGGACTATTCAATCTATTTGGAAATAAATCAAAGAAAATTCAAGACTTCACGTCAAGAGATGCCATTATACTAGACGTACGTTCAAAAGCAGAATATGATGGAGGAGCAATTCCTGGATCTAAGCACATTCCGCTACAACAAGTAGGTGTTAAAATTTCAGAAATAAAAAAATGGAACAAACCTGTTATTACTTGTTGCGCAAGTGGTATGCGAAGCGCAAGTGCTGCGGCTGTTTTAAAAAGCAATGGAATTGAATCGATGAATGGCGGTGGATGGATGAGTTTGTATAAAAAGCTTTCGAATTAGAAACAAAGCGTCATAAACTAAAAAAAGCTTCACGATTGTGAAGCTTTTTTTAGTTGTTAAAAGAAACGGTATTCTTAATAGTTCCAAAGATCTATTTCAATGTTTCTAATTTGTTCTTTAATTCTATCTGACTCTAGAAGTTGCATTAACGAGTTATCGTTAATGTAGTCTTTCACAGCTCTATCACCTTGAACGTTTTCTTCCTTATAAATAAGACCGTTAAAACGTCTTGAGTTTAACAAATGATCATAAGAAATAGGTCTTGATGTATTTTTACGGTTAAATGCTTTCGCATCGTGCAATACTTTTCTTGCTGCAGGGAAATATACCCAAAACAGTTCAACTCTATTGTCAATTCCTCCACCATCATCTCCAAATGCTTTAGAACGTGCTTCTCCAGCAACAGGGCAGATACCAAGGATACGGTATTTTAACTCTCCTTGACGTTTGTCTAAGTACCATAATCCACGTATTCTCCATTCTTCAATATCTGCTGCGTCTAATGTAAATTCTCTAATATATTCGTCATCTACAAACCCTTCAGCATTAAATTGATCAATACCATAATCTGTAGTATCTCTATATACTAAAGATGCATCAAGATCTTCAAGTGTTCTTTTTTCGGTAAAATAAGAATCTGAATACACATCTTTAATGGTGCCATTTTTCATGTTTTTTACTAAAACATCGTACAAAGAACGTCTATCGCTACCAATATTATTGGTGTCTATAGGGTAGTATAATGGAAAGTTTACACGCTCATCAAGATCGATAATTTCCCAAGTAGCTTTTGACCATAACACATCACGCTCATCAATATATCCATATGGTAATGGTTCGTCATTGTCATAAGCAATTTGGTCTTCTGTCTTTTTACCTATTTCTTCGGGTGATTTAGCATTCAAAATGTTTAATTGCGCAGTAGCACTTGACATTCCTAAAGCTAGCATAAAAGCACCTAAAATTATGTTTCTTAATCTCATTTGTTCCTTTTTATTTAAAAAAGTGATGATAAAAAATCACACTTGATATAGTTACAAAAATAACGAACATCAAGTGTGATTATTGTATTTCTTAGTTTGTTAACTCAATACAAATTGGAGAAATCTTCTTCAATTTATATCCGCTGTTTCCAGCAATTTTAGCTGTGATATCAAAAATTTGAACTGTCTCACCACGTTTCGCTCTTTTAAGAGCACCACTTGCTTGACCATTTAATTTTCTTCCACTCACTTTTACTGTTGGTTGTCCAGATACTTTGAAACTGAATCCAGTTACATTTAACTTAAGATCAAAATCAAAGTCTTGTAATGCAGCTCCGATACTAGATTTTTCTAAACCTTGACGTTGCATACGCACACAACCACCATTTCCATCTTCACCACGAATGGTTCCTGTTGGACGAGGGATATCTTTGATACGGAAGGTTGCTGGAGTACTAATTTTCTTTCCATCAGGTAATGTTCCACTAGCAGTAATTGTTACCTCACGACCAGAACCTGGCTTCATGTTGTACTTACTACCAGAAACTTTTGATAATCCTGCACCTGAAGCAGATACTTTGTTATCAGGGATACCAGGAATAGAAACTGTCATTGGATTTGTAACACCACGATACACCACATTCATTTTGTCTGCAGCAATTACAGCAGCGTTTGGTTTAGTGATTGTAGCAAATCCAGCTTCTACAGGAACTTCAACCTCGTCACCACCTTCACCATAATAAAGGAACCCAGTAATTTTGTGATCTCCAGCACCACCAGAGCTAATGTTAAGTTTTACTCGACCACCTTCAATAGTATAGTCTTTACCTTTAACAAGTGCTCTTCCATCTAGTTTCAAGTCTTCTCTTTTAGGTTGCGTACTGTTATCTGTACGACCTAATAAAATAGAACCTTCAAACTTTTCTCCAGGGTAATATGCAGACTTAGGAACGTCTAAGAATGTATTGTAGTTACTAAAAGAAAGTGCATCTGCTTGCTTTCCAGCTAACATCTTTTGTAATACTTCACCTTGTGTCGTATTTACATCTGCTTGGATTTGAGTTAACTTAGTTAATGAAGCAACCATAGGGAAGCCCTCATAGTTGTATGACAGCCATGATTTTTCAACACCGTCACCATCAGTTACAGGATCCGTTTTGAAATTAGAAGCAATTGCTTTTCTAATTTCTGGATATGCGCTATCTGGAAGGATGCTCATCATCTTAGTTTTGTATGCTTCAATCTTTGCAACAAAAGCCTGTCCATCTTCAGACACATCACCGCCTTTAAACCATTTTTGGTCTAGGTAGTCAGTTTTATCCATAACTTCATAATCGGTTGGATCTTCTATACCAGCTAACATATCAGACTTTATAGTCGCTAAATATGCATCTAGTTCTTTAGAAGCCGCACTAATTTTATCAGCATTTTCTTTTACTGCTGCGTACTGCTCTGGTTCATCAGCTGCTTTTGTAGCTAAACCTTCCATGAAAGCTGTATTACGTTGCGCTGTTGCTACATTAGCACCATCAATTTTTTCATTTAATAAACCAAATGCAGATAGTACCTCTTTTGACATATTTAATGCCAACATCGCGATGAAAACCAGGTACATCAGGTTAATCATCTTCTGTCTTGGGGATTGTCCTCCAGCCATAATTTTTTCTTTTAAAAATTAATAATTCTTGAAAAACAATCTTAGTTTCTGTTCATTGCTGATAACATACCACCGTATACTCCATTTAATGAAGAAAGGTTTGTCGTTAAATGCTCCATTTGAGCTTTTAACTGTTCTGCATTTTCAGCAACACGCTCGTTAGCTTCAGCTTGACGGCTTGTAGACTCTACTTGTACTTTGTATAAGCTATTTAAAGATTCCATTTGAGCTGCTGCCATTGCCATTTCCTCGCTGTACTTTTTAGTTGAGTTCATTGCTTCTGCAGTTGGAGCCATTCCTTTAGCCGCACCTTCAAAAGATTTGATGCTTGTAGAAAGGCTACTCATTAACTCACTATCGATACGTGCGTCTTTTAGCATCTCGTCTAATTTCTTAGATAAAAGACCTTGTGCGTCTTCTTGCTTACCTTTTTTGTTAGTTGAAGCACCACCCGCTAATTCTGGGTATACTAATGACCAGTCTAGATCTTCGTCTACTGGTTCGAATGCAGAAATTGCGAAAATTATTGCCTCGGTTACAAGACCTACTGTTAATAAAGTGTTTCCATCAAAAGGGAAACCAAAATCCCAGTGAAGAATTTTAAATAATGCACCAATGATTACAATTGATGCTCCAAGCCCGTAGGCCATGTTAAATAATTTTTTAGTTGACTTTGACTGTGCCATAATAAGTAAGTTTTAAGTTTAAGTTAAGTATTTAAGTTTAAGTTTTTTTGACGTTTTATCTCGCGTCACCGAAGTTTTCATTTAAGGTAACATCTGTACCCATATAATCTTGTACTGTTCTAAAGCCGATGTAACTTCTTGCAGAATCTGCATATTCATAGTTACGAGTACTTACTTGTAAGAAGTATGCAACATCTTTCCAAGAACCACCACGTACTACTTTACGCATGTTAGTATCATCGTTTACATTAGGGTTCATCGTTGAAGTATATTCATAAGATGCAGCATCGTAAGAACTGTCAACCCACTCGGCAACATTACCAGCCATATTAAATAAGTTATAATCGTTTGGCTCATAAGCGTCTGCTTCTACAGTATATAATGCTTGATCTGCTGCATAATCACCACGTAGTGGCTTAAAGTTTGCTAAGAAACAACCTCTATCATTTTTAGTGTAAGGACCTCCCCAAGGGAAATCTCCACCTTGAAGACCACCACGAGCTGCATACTCCCATTCTGCTTCTCCAGGAAGACGGAATGAATTTACGTAGTTACGCTTTTTCTTTTTCTGATGTGCATTTTTGTATAATGTTCTCCAAGCACAAAATGCTTTTGCTTGTTTCCAGCTCACACCTACCACAGGATAATCTCCATAGGCTTGGTGCCAGAAGTAATCATTGTGCATTGGCTCATTGTAAGAATAGTTAAAATCTTTTATCCAAACAGTAGTATCTGGGTAGATATTGATTTCTTCTTTTACAATAAAATCTTTTCTTCTTTTCGTTTTATCACGAGCCGCTTTTTGAATGTCCATATAGGTATATTGGAAATTCAATTTTGAAACATCAATAGTACTTTGTCCATTGTAAGCTTCCTCAGCTGGGATGTACATACTATCCATAACCTCTACATAATACTCATCTGGAAATTCTTGTTTGTCCCAAATAATATCAATATCACGGTTAATTTTTCTACCTGCATAGAAGTCATCTCCCATACCATAATAGTTGTCTTCCATATATTGATCATATGGAGATTTTTCTTCATCTTGGTTGTCTACAAAAGCAAAGTCGCCAATACTTCCTTCGCCGTCTCCAGGAGTAGCTCCTACTTCATCGGCAAGTATCGCAAGTTTTAAACGAACTGTTGAATCACGAACCCATTCTACAAACTGTCTGTATTCTGCGTTGGTAATTTCAGTTTCATCCATATAAAATGAACGTACGGTTACTGTTTTGGTCGGGGCATCTTCAACAGCAACAAAGTCGTCGCCAGATTTACCCATAATAAATGATCCACCTGGAATTAAAGTCATTCCAAAGGGTTTTTCAGGATACCATTTTTTACCTTTTGCTCCAACTAGTTCTCCTCTATCTCCAGAGTTACAACTAGACAATAAGGCAACAATCGCAGTTAATGCAATAAACTTTTTCATAGGTATTTAGGTTAAATTCTAGATTCAAGGGCGTAAACCTATCAATATATTTTTAAAAAAACAACAATTTTCTTAAAAAACCCTTAAAGCTAATTATTCAATTTTAATTGGTCAAACTTCATTCTTTCGGCGGGCTTTAAGCCACCTTTCAGGAATTTCCTGATCTGTCGCACCCAAATATTCGCCATAGGTGCAAGGTAATAACGTACGTGATTTCAATTTATTATCAATATTAGAAATAAAAGGTAATTCTATCCACCAACGCCCAGTTTTACTACTCTTTTTAAATGTTAAAATTTCATCGTCTACGGGTACTTTGTACGTTGTATAGCATTTTTCATCGGTAAAATCATCGTCTAAAACTCTAAAATTTACCCCTTCCATAAAATACCAAATCACTTGCGCTAGAAGCATGGCTCCAACGCTAGATTTACTAAAATCTGCTAGCTCAAACAACGAAAAAGATGTTACTTTATTACTAATTCCAGCATATCTTGCAATACTACATATCTCTCTTCCGTCAAAACCGTTAGGATTTTCTATAGAAACAACCCCTAATTCGGCACTTTTAATAGCAGAAATATCCAAAGTAACCAAATCAGCATTTCGCAAGATGGGTTCTACATCTTTAATATCTGCTGTTACAGCTCCTAAACGATATGCATCAAAATAGAGTGTATCCATTAAGGCAATTTCTTGCGGGGGATTAAAATAAGATTGATATCCAAGCACACTATAATTGAATAAATTATAAGGCTTCTCAACGATTATTTTACCTACATAAGATTTATTGGTAATTGCAGCATCTGCATCTCCTAAATCGAAACGCGTGTCTATATTCACCATATTAATCATAGTACCAATACTGTCATATGCTCTATATTGTGCATAAATTGCATCCTGACTTGCTCCAAGTATGATTGGGATAATATCATTTTTAAGTAATGCCTCCGTAACTGTTTTTAATGCGAAATAAGAATCTTCTACACTATCCCCTTTTTCTATATCTCCTACATCTGCAATGGTGTGTTTCCAGTTACCAGGATACAAAGAATACAGCGCCTTCCTGCAAGCATCAAAATCTATTTCAGCACCCATGTAATTTACATCACGCCTATTTTCTTTACTTCCAAAAATAGCAAACTTGACATCTTTTAAATCAGGAAGACCATTAGCAGAAGTATGCAATGTAATTTGCTTACCTAAGGTTCCAATAGGCAATATTTCGCGGTGTGCAATAACCGAATTCGATACTGGGGAGAGAAATTCTATCACGAGACGGTGCTATTATTTTTTCTTAGCGGCTGGTTTCTTTTTCTTTGCTGGGGCTTTTTTCTTTTTCTTCGGAGCATTTTTTTCTAGAAGACCTTGGGCTTCTTCTAAGGTCATTTTTTCAGCCTTTGTTGTCTTTGGAAGCTCAATTTTTGTCTTGCCTTTTATTAAGTTAAAACGACCCCATCTAGCTTTTTCTAAACGGATTCCTTCTTCTTCCCAGTTATGGATAAGCTTATCTATTTCTTTTTGCTTCTTGGTTTCAATTAACTCAATAATATCGGCATCACTCAAATTATCAAAATCATATTTCTTATTGACATTAATAAACATGTTGTTCCATTTTATAAAAGGTCCAAAACGACCTGTACCTTTTTGAACGGGTAAATCTTCATAGGTGTATATAGGAGCGTCTGCTTTTTTCTTTTCTTCTATAAGCTGTTTTGCAAATGCCATATCTACATCAAGCGGATCCATCCCCTTAGGTAAAGACACAAAGGTCTTACCAAAACGAACATAAGGACCAAAACGACCATTATTTACATCTACTTCTTCTCCATCATACACTCCTAGTGTTTTTGGAAGCTTGAACAAATCCATCACCTCTTCAAAGGTCACTAAATGCAGTTGTTGGTCTGGACGAAGACTCGCAAACTTCTTATCTTCATCATCTGGAGCTCCAATTTGTGCCATTGGACCAAATTTTCCTAAACGAACTAAAACAGTTCTACCAGATTCAGGATCTTCTCCTAAAATACGTTCTCCACTTTCTCTTTCAGCATTTTCCTTAACATCTTCTACTGTTGGATGAAACTTTCCGTAGAAATCTTTCAACATATGCTTCCAGTTTTCTTTTCCTTCAGCTATATCGTCAAAATCTTGCTCTACTTTCGCTGTGAAATTAAAATCTAATACGGATGAGAAATGCTCTACTAAGAAATCATTTACAATCATTCCAATATCTGTAGGCACTAATTTACCCTTATCACTACCCACCATTTCGGTGAGTTTATTGTCTTTTACACCTTCTTGTTCTAAAACCATTTGTAGATAAGAACGTTCCTTCCCTTCAATAGTTCCTTTCTCTACATAATTTCTATTGATAATGGTAGAAATCGTTGGCGCATAGGTAGAAGGTCTTCCAATTCCTAACTCTTCTAATTGTTTTACCAAAGATGCTTCTGTAAAACGGTATGGTGGTCGTGTAAATCGTTCGGTTGCTGTAATAAAAGTGTTTACAAGAGCATCACTTTTTACCAATCTAGGTAACATACCATCTTGTTCCTCATTTTCAATATCTGTTCCTTCGAGGTATACTTTTAAAAACCCATCAAATTTAATCATCTCACCATTTGCGGTGAATTGTTCTTTTACAGGCTGTATTCCATTAATTCCAATTTTTACGTTGGTACGCTCTAATTGTGCATCACTCATTTGCGATGCCAAAGTACGTTTCCATATCAAATCATACAAACGCGCTTGGTCATGGTCTACAGAAACGCTATGCTTTGACATATCTGTTGGACGTATCGCTTCATGCGCTTCTTGTGCACCCTTAGATTTTCCTTTGTAATTACGAGGCTGACTATACTCAGCCCCATAAGACTTTGTAATTTCTTTTTCGGCAGCGGTCTTTGCATCATTTGATAGATTGACACTATCTGTTCTCATGTAGGTTATTAAACCTGCTTCGTATAAACGCTGTGCCATGGTCATGGTCTTACTCACAGAAAAATACAACTTACGCGCTGCTTCTTGTTGTAAGGTAGACGTTGTAAACGGAGCTGCTGGAGATTTTTTAGCAGGCTTTTTTACAAGATCTGCTACATCATAAGTCGCTGCAATATTTTTTTCTAAAAAAGCACGTGCCTCTGCTTCGGTTTCAAAATTTCTTGGAAGTTTTGCCTTAAACTTAGCACCATCTGTTGTAGTAAATTCTGCATCTACTCGGTAACTAGCTACAGGAGTAAATGCCTCTATTTCACGCTCGCGCTCTACGATAAGTCGCACCGCAACACTTTGTACACGTCCTGCAGACAAACCACCTTTTACTTTACGCCATAATACTGGAGATAGCTCATATCCCACCAATCTATCTAAAATTCTCCTCGCCTGTTGCGCGTTTACAAGATTGTAATCAATCTTTCTTGGATTCTCTATGGCTTTTAAAATAGCCGTCTTTGTAATTTCATGAAACACAATACGTTTTGTGTTTTCGTCTTTTAAATCTAATTCTTCGGCCAAGTGCCATGCAATAGCCTCTCCTTCTCGATCCTCATCACTAGCGAGCCAAACCATTTCTGCTTTCTTCGCTGCTTTCTTTAATTCTGTTACCAGTTTTTTCTTATCGCTGGATACTATATATTTAGGTGTAAAATCACCTTCAACATCAACACCTAACTCTTTGGAAGGCAAATCTGCTATGTGTCCAAAACTTGACTGAACTTTGAAATCTTTCCCTAGAAATTTTTCAATAGTTTTTGCCTTAGCAGGGGACTCTACGATCACTAAATTTTTTGCCATTGTCTATTATATTTGGGCTACAAAAGTATGTGATTTTTTTTTAAACAAAATTTACAAAGCACTTTTTTAAAAATAAAAGCTAAAGAAACTCCTTAATATTAGGATGCTTTTCTTGCCCCATCGCTAAAGCTTTAGGCGACACGCGGTCGGAAATTTTAGATATCCACACTATTTTAAAAAACAAAAAATAACAACAAAAAACCCATTCATGAGAACCAAAAGGCACCTCTTGAATGGGTATGAATAACTAAAATTTCCGAAGCACTAAAAACGCTCGGCAATTTCTTCGGTACTATTTTCAAAACCAATCGTGTCCTTATAAATATAATACAAAGGTATTCTAGCAAACATGGCGGTAAACAAAATACCAATACCACAAGCCAACATCCCTAACTGAGAAATAATTCCGGCTATAATTAACATCCCAAAAGTGGGCAACCATATTTTATTCCCCATTTTAAAGGAAGCACTTATTAATTCTTTTACTGTAAGATTTGGATTAAACGCAAAAATTACCAGAAATAAACTCATTGGCACCATTGCATAAATTGCCGGGAAAAAACACAAGAGTGCCGCCAACAATGTAATTCCCATGACAGCAAAAGAAAGTGTAAGCACTTTTTTGAAATTTCCATTTTTCAAATAACCAAAATACCCTCCTGTATTTGTATTCGTTCCCATATCTGCATTTTTACAAACTTTATAAAAATGCGCCATAATAGCAATGCTGAAGGTTTGCATAATTGCTGCTACTAAAACGAAAAGCAAAAACACTCCTATCATAGACGGCAGCATGGCAAGACTAACTTCTTCTCCGTTAAAAGCTTCGGGGCCTGCCATAAAATAATTCACTCCAAGAATGGCGAACATAGCTATATAAAGTATAATTATAGCTGGCATACTCACCAAAAAAATTAACAACAGGTGAATAAATCCTTCTACCCATATTTTTTTAAATAATTCGATACTTCTGCTAAATACACTCCCAAAATCAAAGGAAGGCATTTGCTCAATTTTAGTGAAAATAGCTTTTTGCATGTTTTGGTTGGTTTAAATTAAGGTACTAAAATAGTAAAAAGAAAGCTGCCATAATGGCAGAAACACCTTGTTTTTTTTATCTTTGCACACTAATTGACACTAGCCCCTTAAAGAGCGCACCTAAGCATATGAAAAAGATTATTGATGAAAAAGCACAAGGCAATGCCCTTGATATCTCCCCTCAAAAAGAGAATAGCCGCAAGCTTTATATAGAAAGCTATGGCTGCGCTATGAATTTTAGCGACAGTGAAATTGTTGCTTCTATTTTAAGCAAACAAGGTTTTAATACCACACAAGTTTTAGAAGAAGCAGATCTAGTATTGGTAAACACCTGTTCTATTAGAGATAAAGCAGAACAAACGGTACGCAAACGCCTTGAGAAATACAATGCCGTAAAAAGAGACCATAATCCTAAAATGAAAGTAGGGGTTTTGGGCTGTATGGCAGAACGTCTAAAAGAAAAGTTTCTTGACGAAGAAAAAATAGTAGATATGGTGGTTGGGCCAGATGCCTATAAAGACCTACCCAACCTATTAGCAGAAGTAGAAGATGGCAACGATGCCGTGAATGTTATTCTCTCTAAAGAAGAAACCTATGGTGACATTTCGCCTGTACGATTAAATAGTAACGGTATTAATGCTTTGGTAAGCATTACTAGGGGATGTGACAATATGTGTACTTTTTGTGTGGTTCCCTTTACAAGAGGTCGAGAACGTAGTAGAGATCCGCAAAGTATCTTAGCAGAAATCCAAGACTTAGCAACAAAAGGGTATAAAGAAATCACTCTATTAGGTCAAAATGTAGATAGCTATGTTTGGTATGGAGGCGGACTTAAGAAAGATTTTAAAAATGCGACTGAGATGGAGAAAGCAACCGCAACTTCCTTCTCACAATTATTAGATCAAGTAGCTGCATCACAGCCCCAGATGAGAATTCGTTTTTCTACGTCTAATCCGCAAGACATGACCGAAGATGTATTTCATGTCATGGCAAAGCACAACAACATTTGCAAGCACATTCATTTACCGGTTCAAAGCGGAAGCAATAGAATTTTAAAAGAAATGAACCGCCAGCACACCACAGAAGAATACCTATCATTGGTGCGCAAAATAAAAGAGATTCTACCTAACTGTAGCATCTCGCAAGACATGATTATTGGGTTCCCTACAGAAACAGAGCAAGACCATCAAGATACATTAGCATTAATGGAAGAAGTAAAGTTTGTCTTTGGATACATGTACAAATACTCTAAAAGACCTGGTACCATGGCTGCTAGAAAATTTGAGGATGATGTCCCAGAGGAAACTAAAAAAAGAAGATTGATGGAAGTGGTGGACGCACAACGAAAACACAGTGCCGAAATCACCCAGAGCTATGTTGGCAAAACAGTAGCAGTACTTATTGAACGTGCTTCTAAGAAAAACCCTAACGAGTGGAGTGGACGAACAGAACAAAGTATTGTGGTGGTATTTCCAAAAGAACACTACCAACCAGGAGACCTTGTAAATGTAAAAATCAATAGTTGTACTAGTGCGACATTGATTGGAGAGGCTGTCATTAAAAAATGAAATCGAGATCGAACATGAAATCGAAAACCATTTAAAAAGAGAAACATGGAAAGTGTACAAGCAACAAAACAACGATTTGGTATTATTGGAAATGACGCCAAACTCAATCGTGCTGTAGAAAAAGCAATACAAGTGGCTCCTACAGATATTTCAGTACTCGTCACTGGAGAAAGTGGTGTCGGGAAAGAGAGTATTCCTAAAATTATACATGCCCTTTCGCACAGAAAACATGGAAAATATATTGCTGTAAACTGCGGTGCCA
Organism: Patiriisocius sp. 208BN25-11; assembly: GCF_058147145.1. NCBI lineage: Bacteria > Pseudomonadati > Bacteroidota > Flavobacteriia > Flavobacteriales > Flavobacteriaceae > Patiriisocius > Patiriisocius sp. 208BN25-11. The sequence continues at coordinate 11,771 of NZ_JBYVJY010000012.1, read as the reverse complement.
TTCCAGAAGGAACTATTGACAGTGAACTCTTTGGACATGAAAAAGGAGCCTTTACAGGAGCTACAGCAACGCGAAGCGGTTATTTTGAAGTAGCCGATGGAGGTACTATTTTCTTAGATGAAGTTGGAGAGCTTCCACTACCTACTCAAGTTCGTTTGCTTCGTGTTTTAGAAAATGGAGAGTTCTTAAAAGTGGGATCTTCCAAAATACAAAAAACAGATGTGCGCATTGTAGCTGCTACCAATGTAAAAATGGTAGAAGCCATCGATAAAGGGAAATTTAGAGAAGATTTGTTTTATCGTTTAAGCACCGTAGACATTAACCTTCCTCCTTTACGCGAACGTTCTGAGGACATACACTTATTATTTAGAAAATTTGCTTCAGACTTTGCTCAGAAATACAAAATGCCTACTGTACGCTTAGATGAAAGTGCCGTACAATTATTGCTCAATTATCGCTGGAGCGGAAATATTAGACAACTGCGTAATGTTGCTGAACAAATCTCTGTATTAGAACAAAAACGTGAAATTAATGGCAACACTTTACGTCAATACTTACCTAATATGACCCCCAATTTACCTGCTGTGATTGGTAACAAGAAAGCAGAAGGAGATTTTAGCAATGAACGAGAGATACTTTATAAAGTATTATTTGACATGCAACGCGATGTAAATGATCTCAAGAAACTGACCATGGAGCTTATGAAAAGCGGTAATGCACATCAAGTACAAGAAGAAAACTCTAGCCTGATTAATAAAATTTACAACGAGGAACAAAACCATGAGGCAGTCCTTGCAGCCATTGTAGATGAAGACACAGACCACACACAACCACATAATATAGAAGTACTAGACCTTCCAGTTACCGATGAGAGTCCAAAAAGGAACTACGATTTTGCCGAGGAAATTGAAGAAGAAGAAAGTCTATCGCTTCAAGAAAAAGAGCTAGAACTGATAAAGAAATCACTCGAAAAATACGATGGCAAGCGTAAAGATGCCGCCGATGAATTAGGAATTTCGGAACGTACCTTGTACCGTAAAATCAAACAGTACAATTTGTAATGTAAAATAGTATCTTTGGATACCAAAAACAAGCACAAACCGTTCCTATTTCAGAACTTATAGCATGCAAAAAAAACTGTTTATTCTTTTTATTTTATTCACCGTAAGTCTTTCTTATGTAGGCTGTGGCGTGTATTCATTTACGGGTGCCGATATTGATTACAGTAAGACTAAATCTTTTCAGGTAAATTATTTTCAAAACAATGCTGCTATTGTAGAACCCGGAATTGACAGAATATTTACCCAAAGACTACAAGATTTGTTATTAAACCAAACAAGTTTAGATTTGGTGACCAATAATGGAGATCTTACTTATGAGGGTGAAATTATAGAGTATTTTGTGGCTCCTATTACCGCAACTTCACAAAATACCGCAGCAGAAAACAGACTTACTATTAGCGTTAATGTGCGTTTCTTTAATAAAAATAATGAAGAAAAGGGCTTTGAACAACGCTTTTCATTCTACAAAGATTACCCAGGACAAGGACTGCTCAACGGATCTCAATTAGACGAGGCTTTAGAAGAAATATTTGAGCGCATTACACAGGATATTTTTAACAAATCACTTGCAAACTGGTAGTATTTTGAACACGCAAACCTATACTTCATTACTCGCAACTCCCCAGCAACTAGATAGGGAGTTACTGAGTCAATTGGTAGAAGTTATTGATGCCTATCCGTTTTTTCAAAGTGCTAGAGCACTGTGGTTAAAAGGGCTCAAAAACCAAGAAAGCTTTCGGTATAATGATGCATTAAAGCTAACCGCCGCCCACACGACCAATAGAGATATTTTGTTTGAATTTATTACTTCGGAAACTTTCGAGCAACATAAAATATCGCGTCAAATTTTAATTAATGACGCAGCCATTAACGACTATGAAGTAGCCATTTCGGAAGATGTTTCTCAAACCATACAACAAGAAAATAAAGAAGCTTTACAGAACGCAGAAGCGATTTTAAATCCAAATTTATTTGAAAAAAAGGAAGATGTCTTAAAACACATGATTGCAACTTCCACCGCTTTAACCAAAGACACAAACAAAGAGCCTGAACAAATGGTTGATGTAACAGGAAACAGCAACCAAGCCCCTAAAATTTCCGAAGAAAATAAAAAGTCCCCTTCGGAAATATTAGAAATCGACAAGCCTTTGCATTTTTCTAAAAAGGACTCACATTCGTTTAGCGAGTGGCTGCAATTAACTGCCGCAACTCCTATTCAACGAGATACAGCACCATCTGAAAAGAAAAATACTCAAACTGAGAAAGATCGTAAGTTTGATTTGATTGAAAAATTCATCAATGAAAAGCCAAAAATAAAACCTGTTACAAACAAAGCGCCTCAAAAAGACTTGGCTGCAGATTATACAAAATCTTCAGACTCCTTGATGACAGAAACCTTAGCGAAGGTATACTTGCAACAAAAAAATTATAAAAAGGCAATTCAAGCTTATAAAATATTAATTTTGAAAAATCCCGAAAAAAGTGGTTTCTTTGCAGACCAAATTCGAGCAGTAGAAAAACTGATAAATAAAGAAGAATCATGAGTACGTTTACAATATTTTTAATTTTAATCATTTTCGTAGCATTTTTGCTAGTAGTAGTTATAATGGTACAAAACCCTAAAGGTGGAGGATTGTCTTCTTCTTTTGGTGGAGGTGGATCTACCCAAATGGGAGGTGTACAAAAGACCACAGACTTTTTAGATAAGTCTACATGGACCTTAGGAGGTTTATTATTAGCCTTGATCTTATTATCCAGCATTCCATTAATGGGAAGCATCGAAACGGTTCAGTCTGAAGTTCCAAATGCAGAAATCATTGAAACTACGGCACCTGCTCCAGCAGAAGCGCCAGAGTAAAAATTACGATACACTATATAAAATGCCGATTCAGAAATGAGTCGGCATTTTTTTTGTTAAAAATCGTAGTGTACTATAATTCTAAAAAACACACTATTTGATGGAATAGCTACTAGCAAAAATGCTTACATTTATTTTTTGTAAGAATTTACGGATAAACTGAACTCCCGCTATGTTTGCTGAAATTACCTCAAAATTTTATAGTCTTATTGTTGGAGCCCTACTCATGCTGGTAGTGTATCATTTGCTGTTATTTATTCAAAATAAGAAAAGCGTATATCTATATTATTCTGGGTACATGTTTTTTATTGTGATGTACATCTTTAGTAGTAATTTCAAAGATGTTTTTGGCAGGGTTTTATTGAATTATAATGGTGCATTTCTTTGTTTGAGTTTTGCTTTTTATTTCCAGACTTCAAGAACCATTTTGAATACAAACAAAAAACATCCTACCCTTGATGCATTGTTTAAATATGGGATTTTGCTCTTAGCAGTTGCAAGTGTTGTTTTTCCATTTATTGCCATTAAAATAGGCTATTCTGAATTTGTGATGAGTTTTGATGCCTTTGCAACTTTCTTGACTATTTATTGCCTCATTATCTACTATTACTTTTTTAAAATAAAAACAATATATGCAAGGTATATACTCACTGCCAGTTTGCTTTACTTTTCTTGCTCTATGATTGTATTATACACAGGAATCACAATTGGGGCTGACACCTTTTTAGAACGCTTCGGGTTTCAAATACAACTCATTAGTTATATAGGTTTTCTATTGGAAGCTTTAATTTTCGCCTTACTTATTGGATATCAGATAAAAGAAATAGAATTAGAAAAAGCAACGACGCAAGCAAATTACGACTTAGAAAAACAAAGAGTAGTTACCATACTAAAAGAACAAGAAGTAAAATCTATAAATGCAATGATTGCAGGGCAAGAAAAAGAGCGCCGTATTCTTGCTAGTGACCTTCATGACAGTGTTGGAGCATCATTAGCAGCGGCTAAACTTCAATTTAATCATATTTCAAATAATAAAGATAAAGCTCAAGAAATGGGTGAACTTTTTGAAAAAACAAGTAAACTTCTTGAGAATGCATATGAAGAGGTACGTAATATGGCACATTTAAAAAATAGTGGTGTTATGGCTAAAAATGGTCTTCTACCTGCTATTAAAGAACTTACAAATAATGTGTCGACACACGGGAATCTTGAGGTAACTCTCAAAGACTTTGGTTTAGAAGACCGATTAGAAAATAATCTAGAAATAACCATTTTTAGGGTTGTTCAAGAATTAGTCACTAACATTGTTAAACATTCAAACGCATCTAAAGCTACTATAAACATTACTCAACACGAAACAGCACTTTCTATTATTGTAGAAGACAATGGCAAAGGATTTAATGTCTCTAAAAGCAAAAGCAAGTCCAACGGAATGGGACACTCTAGTATAAAAAAGAGAATTGAACATCTTAACGGGACCATGGAAATAGATTCTTATATTGGAAAAGGTACTACTGTTTTAATAGATATTCCACTCTAATAGCTATCCCCGAAAGACTACAAATTTCACCAAACAGTGTCAGCTTGTCACTACCTTGGCATTTTTTGTACCATGATATTTTCAAATTGTCAGTTTTAGAGTGTTGGCATACTTTCTGCCAATTGCTAAACAACTAATTAATATAACGTTTAATAGATTTCCGCCTGCGCGGAAATGAAAAATTAATACTTTACATATGGGATTAAAAATTCAACCACTTTCAGACAGAGTAGTCGTAGCTCCTCAAGCTGCAGAAACCAAAACAGCTTCTGGATTGTACATACCAGACAGTGCTAAAGAAAAGCCACAACAAGGTACCATAGCTGCCGTTGGAAAAGGTAAAAAGGATCATGAAATGACCGTAAAAGTTGGTGATACCGTGTTGTATGGAAAATACGCTGGCACAGAACTGAAACTAGACGGAAAAGATTACTTAATCATGCGTGAGGAAGATATTCTTGCGATAGTTTAATTGTTAAACGCAATAGGCGGTAGACTTTACAGTCTCATTCATGAGACTATCTAAAAAACAAAAAACACAAGGCTAAGCGTAAAGTAATAACCATATTACTTTTTAGCATAACAAAAACAATACAAAAAGCATAAAGCATATTGCTTACAGCTTTTTGCTAAAAGCAAAAATTATGGCAAAAGATATAAAATTTGACTTAGAAGCACGCGACGGAATTAAGCGCGGTGTAGATGCATTAGCAAATGCAGTAAAAGTAACCTTAGGTCCAAAAGGACGTAATGTAATTATTAGTAAATCGTTTGGAGCACCGGTGGTAACAAAAGATGGTGTCTCTGTAGCTAAAGAAATTGAACTAGAAGATGCGCTAGAGAATATGGGCGCTCAAATGGTAAAAGAAGTTGCTAGCAAAACAAACGACCTTGCTGGAGACGGAACTACTACAGCAACCGTATTGGCTCAAGCCATTGTAAAAGAAGGATTAAAAAACGTTGCTGCTGGTGCAAATCCGATGGATTTAAAAAGAGGAATTGACAAAGCGGTAGAAGCGATTGTAAAAGACCTTGAAAAGCAGTCTACCAAAGTAGGTAACTCAAGCGAAATGATTCAACAAGTTGCTTCTATTTCTGCAAACAATGATGATACTATTGGAGCCCTTATTGCACAAGCTTTTGGGAAAGTAGGAAAAGAAGGAGTAATTACTGTAGAAGAAGCAAAAGGAACAGATACCTATGTAGATGTTGTAGAAGGAATGCAGTTTGATCGCGGATACCTTTCTCCTTACTTTGTAACCGATAGTGAGAAAATGCAAACAGAATTAGAGAACCCGATGATTTTGTTATGCGACAAGAAAATCTCATCTATGAAAGATTTGATGCCAATTCTTGAGCCTGTTGCACAACAAGGAAAGTCTTTATTAATTATTGCAGAAGATGTTGATGGAGAAGCCTTAGCAACATTGGTTATAAATAAAATGCGTGGTTCATTAAAGATTGCTGCTGTAAAGGCACCTGGGTTTGGTGACCGTAGAAAAGCAATGCTTGAAGATATTGCTATTTTAACTGGAGGAACTGTAATTAGTGAAGAACGTGGATTTACGTTAGAAAATGCAACTGTTGAAATGTTAGGAACTGCAGAAACAGTAACTATAGACAAAGACAACACTACTATTGTAAATGGCGCAGGAAAAAAAGGTGATATTAAAACACGTGTAGGGCAAATTAAATCTCAAATTGAAACTACAACAAGTGACTACGACAAAGAAAAACTACAAGAACGTTTGGCTAAATTAGCTGGTGGTGTTGCTGTGTTATATGTTGGTGCTGCAAGTGAAGTGGAAATGAAAGAGAAGAAAGACCGTGTAGACGATGCTCTTCATGCTACTAGAGCCGCTGTAGAAGAAGGTATTGTTGCAGGTGGAGGTGTTGCTTTGGTAAGAGCTCAAAAAGTCCTAGAAAAGATAACCACAGAGCATATAGACGAAACTACAGGAGTTCAAATTGTAGCTAGAGCTATTGAAGCTCCGTTGCGTACCATAGTAGAAAATGCTGGTGGTGAAGGAAGCGTAGTGATTAATAAAGTTTCCGAAGGAAAGAAAAACTTTGGATATGATGCTAAATCTGACAGCTATGTAGACATGTTAAAAGCTGGAATTATTGATCCTAAAAAAGTAACTAGAATTGCATTAGAAAATGCTGCTTCTGTTGCTGGAATGATTTTAACTACAGAATGTGCTTTAATTGATATTAAAGAAGACGCTCCAGCGATGCCTTCAATGGGTGGCGGTGGAATGCCAGGCATGATGTAATATAAGAAAGAGTCTTATACTTAAAATAAAAGCCCTCACAATAAACGTGAGGGCTTTTATGTTCTTCATAAAAAAATCCCAAGAACGCTACTTGGGATTTTTTATATATTAGGATGTAATCTTTATTTACTTACTACAATAAATTCAGATCTTCTGTTTCGTTCGTGTTTCTCATCTGAACAAGGAACACCGTTGGTACATTCGTTTGTAATTTGAGTTTCTCCATATCCACGACCAGAAAGTCTATTTCTTGAAATTCCGCCTTGGTTAATGAGCCATTCTCTCGTAGAAACGTTTCTGCGTTGCGATAAGGATTCGTTATACGCATCTCTACCTCTACTATCTGTATGCGAACGCACATCTACTTTTACTGTAGGATATTCGTTCATGTAGTTTACAACACGTTGTAAGATAGCTGCAGCATCTGGACGAATAAAACTCTTATCATAATCAAAGTTAATATTTTCAAGATTTAACAGCTTCGCAAGATCGGTACCAATAGCGATGGTTGGTTCTACCACCAACGGTGTCATATCTAAACCAAGATCTAATTCCAATTCTAGTTCTGCAGTACTTGTAAAAATCTTTTCCGCAATGCTATACCCTTCTTTGGTTGCACGAGCGGTATAGGTTTGTTCACATTCTACCTGACCTAAATCGAAGGCACCTTTTTCGTCGGAAATATCCTCAGCTAAAATTTCGTTATCCGAATTCATTAAGATGACCTTAGCTCTGGGAATGATTTGCTTTGTATTTTTATCTCTAACAATTCCTTTTACATATTGGTTACAAGGTCTCTTGATTGGAATCAACTCTTTGAAACCATAAATATCATCAAAACCTTGTCCTCCGTCTCTATTAGAAGAAAAGAAACCTTCTCTAGTCTCGCTATTTATAATAAAAGAGAAATCATCTTTAGGACCATTGATTGGTTTTCCTAGGTTATAGATTTCTTCAAATGTTGGCACTTCTAGATCAGTTACAAAAACATCTAGTCCTCCAAGACCTGAATGCCCTTCAGAAGCAAAATACATTGCATTATCACCGCTTATAAAAGGAAAGGTATCCCTAAATTCTGTATTTATTTTGTCTCCTAAATTTATTGGAACACCAAAACCATCTCCTTCAATTGAAATTTTATATAAATCTGATTCCCCAAAACCTCCTGGCATATCACTAGCAAAATATAGAGTTTCTTCATCTACGCTTAATGCAGGGTGTGCTACAGAATATTGGTTACTATTAAAAGGCAATTCTTCCACTTTCCACTTTCCATCTTCATTCTTTTTACCTCTGTATAATTTCAGTCTATTCGTACCATCTTTATCTGACTTATAATTGTTTTTTGTATAATTATTTCTAGTGAAATATACGGTATTCCAATCTTTGGTATATACCGCTGTAGATTCATGATACTGTGTATTGAAAGCATCTTCCATTTTTTCTGGAGTAGCACCTGTATACGTACCTTCTAAGATTACTGCATATAAATCAAGAAAAGGTTGGTCGTTCCAGTTATGCTTTTTTGGATCTTTATCCTTAAACCTATTGGATGCAAACACTAAATTGTCTGTGTAAAATGCTGGTGCAAAATCTGAAAGAGACGAATTAAAGGTTACATTTTTAACTTCATATCTTCCCGAATTATATTCGATATCCTTCATTACTTGCACTTCATCTACAGTACTCTCTGGAAGTCCAGCAGCTATCCTATACTCTTTCATGATTGTAGATGACAAGTCATATTGTTCTGCACTCTTTAATGACTGCGCATATCTGTACAAGTATTCTGGGTAATCATTGAGTTCCATAAACTGATAGAGTTCTCCATACCATTTTGAAGCATTTACGTAATCTGCTGTGAAATAAAAAGAATCACCAAGACCTTTAAATAATTCTTCAGAGCGAAAACCTTCATTAGCAAGCTCCAGATATTCATCTTGTGCATCTATAAAAGAGTAATTAGCAAACTCTTCATTTCCTTTTTTAACTTTTCTCTTTTGTGCTTCAGCATGCCCAAAACTTAAAAAGAGAATTGCGATAAGTATTTTGATTGAATATTTCATTCGTAATAAATTTTTATAAAATTAAAAGAATCTAGGCGAAATCAATCGTTCTTCCTTCTTGAATAATTCGTAGCGTAACATAATTTCATAACTTCCAGAGTTGTATTGATTCAATTCTGTAGTCTCACGGTCATAAGCAACACCTAACATTAACTGATCGGTCACTTGAAAACCAGCCATTGCACTTAAAGCTGCACTCCACCTATAAGCCAAACCTAGAGTTAACTTATCTTTCAATAAAGCATTTAAAGAAATATCTAAAGATATTGGAGCTCCCTCAACTGCTTTAATCAAGGCTGCAGGTTTTAAATCTAAGTCTGGATTCACCTCAAACACATACCCTCCAATTAAATAGAAATTAATCTTTTCTCGTGCTGTTGCGCTTGAATTAGTAGTGCTATTATTTATCGTTGTACTCTCATCAAAATGCTCTGTCTCTAACACGTTTGGAGCACTGAAACCTAGGTAAAAACTATCTGTGTAATAATATGCCCCTAAACCAAATTGTGGTGAAAACTTATTATCAATATTGATCTGAGCATCTGCATCACCATCATTAAAGGCACCCGTATTTAAACGTGCTGTATCGATATCAAGCAAATGACCTCCTCCTTTTAATCCTAAAGCCAACTTACCCTTTTCACTCAAATTAAGAGTATAACTAAAGGCTAAATCAAAATAGGTCTCATTGGATATGAAAATTTCATCTCGAACAATATTAAGTCCTAAGCCTATCTTATTACCCACAGGACTGTGTAAGGAGAGTGTATAGGTATTAGGAGCACCTTCTATATTGTTAAACCATTGGTTTCTGTAAATACCCACCAAACTAAATACATCTCTACTCCCAGCATAAGCAGGGTTAATACTCAATGTATTATACATGTATTGTGTGTACTGAGCATCTTGTTGACCGTATGTTTCCTTGGTGAAAAGAACCATCAGCAATAAAGCTAAAATTGGTACAATTTGTTTTTTCATAAGGTTAATTTTTAACCCCACAGTTACCTATGGGGTTGTTTATGATTGGTTTTATCTTCTGTTAATGTATAATGGACCTGCAAGTTTTGTTGTCTCGCCATTATCTTTGGTATACCTTATTACATAATAATAAGTTCCTACAGGTAGTTCAGACTCTTGTGCAATAGTTACACGTCCTTCAGATAATCCTCTAAAGAAATTATCATTCTGACCATAACCATCCATATCATACACTAACACTCCCCAACGGTTGTATATCTTAACATTATTGTCTGGATATAAATGGATTCCTCGAATTGAGAAGAAGTCATTTAAGCCATCACCATTTGGAGTAACAATATCATAGATGTCAAGCTCATTGTCTGGATTACCATTGTTAATTTCAAGATAATCAGGAATTCCATTACCATTGTCATCTCCTAATTCAAGTCCATTAGGGATTCCATCACCATCACAATCACCATTTAAGAAAGCGATTGTTGGAGTAATGGTTTGACTTGTGATATCGAAGTCACATGGGTCTTGAGGATCTGTACCATCTAAGACTTCATCGCCATTTGTTACACCGTCTCCATCACAATCTATATCTGACCATTCTGGTGTAGGTGTCACGGTTTGACTATCAATATCGAAATCACAAATATCTAATGGATTTGTTCCATCCATAATCTCATCACCATTCGTAACACCATCACCATCACAATCTGCATTGTTAAATGCATCTGAAGGAGTAATGGTTTGACTAGCTATTACATAGTTACAAGGATCTTGTGGATCTGTACCATCCATAATCTCATCACCATTCGTAACACCATCGCCATCACAATCTAACTCATTCCAAGCATTACTTGGATCAACAGTTTGGCTGTTAGCAATATAATCACAAGGGTCTGAAGGATCTGTACCATCCATAATTTCATCTGCATTTGTAACTCCATCGCCATCACAGTCATCTGCTAAGAAATCAGGATCTTGAGGTAATGTTACGCTATCTGGATTGTAATCACATGGATTTAATGGGTCTGTACCATCTAATATTTCATCACCATTACTTACACCGTCTCCATCACAATCTTCATTTAAGAAGTCTCCTCCTTGAGGAAGTGTAACATTTTCAGGGTTATAATCACATGGATCATTAATATCTGTACCGTCTGCAATCTCATCGCCATTGGTAACTCCATCTCCATCACAATCTGCAGCTAAGAAATCTCCAGATTGAGGTAATGTAATACTACCTTCAAAGAAATCACATGGGTCATTTGGATCTGTACCATTAATTATTTCATCACCATTGGTAACACCATCACCATCACAATCTGCATCTAAATACGCTGCTGTTTGAGGTTCAGTTACACTTGCTGCATCGAAATCACAAGGATCATTTGGATCTGTACCATCTGCAATTTCATCGCCATTAGTAACACCATCGCCATCACAATCTGCACCTAAGTATTCTCCAGTTTGAGCAACAGTAATACTTGCTGGATCAAAATCACAAGGATCTTCTGGGTTCGTACCATCGGCAATCTCATCACCATTGGTAACACCATCACCATCACAATCTGCAGCTAAATAATCTCCAGATACTGGTAAGGTAACATTTGAAGAATCAAAATCACAAGGATCAAATAGATCTGTACCATCTGTAAGTTCGTCTCCATTAGTAACACCATCACCATCACAATCTGCAGCTAAATAATCTGCCCCTGGAACTTGCGTTACACTTGCTGGATCATAGTCACAGAAATCATTTGGATCTGTACCATCTGCTATCTCATCACAATCAGTAACACCATCACCATCGGTATCTGTAGAACTAGCTCCTTCAGGATCACATGGATCATTTGGATCTGATAATGGACCACCTGGGAAGTCATTCGGATCTAAAGGTGTATTTGGATCATCGATTCCAGTTGTCTCCTCACAATCTGTAAGACCATCACCATCGGTATCGGTCGAATCAATTCCTATTGGATCACATGGATC
>NZ_JBYVJY010000011.1:0-122411 GCF_058147145.1 Patiriisocius sp. 208BN25-11 | reverse complement strand
TCAGAATACCGTCTAATTACTTTGTCATTTTTGTACATAATGTTTAAAATTATGTAGCCTTTATTCAGGACGAGTCATAATTTCTGCTAACGGTCTTGTGTATGGCTCGTTGCGGAAAATCAGCTATAATTTTCCGCCGTAACCGAAAGATAGCAAATAGCAATGAATTCCGATTAGGAATTCAGCCGCAATGAGCTATACACGGTGTTTTGCTTTCGTTATTTTTTTCAAGTTCTTTCTCATTTTCACGGATGATTTTTTTTACTTGTTACTATGTTTTTTCACTGCCTATACTGCTTATATGAAATTGTGACTAATTCGCCTGGTAAACTTTATGGTAACTGTTCCTTTTCGATGGTTTCAAGAGAAGAATTAATTCGAGACTTTAATTCTATTAGCCAAAACTTCTCTACCATATATTTTGTGTAATATTTATGAAGTAGCCCAAATGTTTGAGGTTCTTTTAAATATGTAGCTAATGCTTCATTATCTAAAGCAAATTCTGGATGTGCAGCAAGATTGGTTTCAGGATAGAGCATATTATGAGCTTCCTGTAAAGAATTAAACCTAATGCTTAACTTTGACCAGTCATCATCAAAAGTTAAGGTTGTGAAATCTATAAATTTAAGGTAATTAGTGATTGAGGTCTCATAATCTGTAAGTGATGTTGTTATATCTTCAGACAGTAAACTGAATTTACCTGATGATTTAGCGCTACTTAATCTCGAGTTATTTAGTAATGCTGTTTCTAAATTCAAGGCATTTGTAACATACAATCTTAAACTATCTAAAGACACATTATCATTTTTGCCAGCTGAAAAATTTAAGACCTCAATAAGGTTTTTGTTCGTATCCTTTAAACGTTTAGTTCTTTCATTAAACTGGCTTAAATTTTCATTAAGTTCTTGTTTAAGATTGGAAATTAACGTTAATCTTTCCTTGTCTTGTTGATTATCTACATTCAGATTATTAATCCACAATGCGATAAGAATCCCCATAACAACTAGAACTATTTCTCCAATAGCATACTTAAAATACTTTCCAGTTTTACCTTCTGAAAGCAAGTCTTGTCTAATTTTTCTAAAGAGTTTGATCATTGGTTATTGATTGGTCAAATAATGTCTTGTCCTGAAATATGGCTACAGATTAAAATTGAATTTACGCTGTTTTTAAATATACTATATTTGGTGTTTTATAGTCTAAAGATAAATGTAAGATTTTTCATCTTCTTAACCATCAGCCGCTATTTTTTATATACGTTGTTAGCTGCAGTTTTTAAATATTTTTCAACCAGCTTATAAGTCGACTCAATTAGCTCATTTCTTATTTCGGATGAATCAAAATTCAGAAAAACAACAATGGTTAATGGTCTATCTAAATCTTTAACTACCATTGCTCTTGCACCATTCCAAGCACCTCCGTGAAGAGCAATTTTGTCGGTTACAAACCATCCCATTCCATAATGTTGCTGTTTACCATTTAGAAAGCTAAATGTATAACCCTCATTTACTGGTATTAAAGGACTATTTGGTTTAAATATTACATTATGTATTTCTTTCGATAAAATCGATTGTTTGTCAATAGCATTGTTATAATTATAATAATCATGGATATTGGTGTACATTCCACCTCCACCCATAATTCCATTCATATAATTTCCATCTACTTTATTCCAATTTCCTAAACTATCTTTTTCATAACAATATGCTCTTTCTTTAATATCTTTTGGATTAGACAAACTAAAGAATTGGGTGTTTTTCATATTGGCTTTTTCAAAGATGTTTTTTTGAACATATGTTGCATAAGGTTCTCCACTTAACATTTCTACTAAATGTGCAAGAACTATATAGCCTGTATTACAATATTCATAGTCAGTTCCTGCTTTGAACATTTTATCAGGGTTTGTTGATAGCCATTCTAAAATATTCTCATTTGTCACGATGGAATTTCTATTCCAATTTTTCTCAAAATGATTGCTATAATCAGGAAGACCAGAGGTGTGAGTTAATAAATTTTTAACTGTTATATCTTTAAAAATTTGATATGGCCAAAATTTGTAAAGAGAATCATTTAATGCTAGTTTATTTTTGTCTATCAAATCTAAAGTAGACAATGCTGTAAATTGTTTACTAATAGAACCTGTTCTAAAGTTAGTGTTATTGGAAATCATTTTATCATTTTCCAAGTCTCTTAACCCAAACGCTTTTTTAATTAGAATTTCATTGTTGTAAGAAACCAATATAGCTGAACCAGGTTCGTTATCTTCAATTTTGGATTTGAATAATGAATCTATACTTGATTTTAATTCTTCCAGTTCCGAAGATGCTCTGGTATCAATTTCTTTATTCGGTGATTTACAAGAAAAAAACGCAAGAATTAATATGAATATCAGTTTTTTCATTATTGTTGGTCAAATTATAGCTAACGCTTGTGTGTATGATTTCGTTGTGTGTTTAAGCACTAAAGTTAGCAAATAAATCACAGATAGAAAGTCCGCGAGGACTTTCGTAAGTAGGCTATAACTAGTAATGACTCGAGCGCAGCGAACAGGCGAAGCAATTATACACGGTGTTGTGCTTTCGCTATTTTTGTTTACGAAGTGTTTTTAATAATTGATTAATTCTGTCTTGTATAATAGGCAACTGTTTCAAAGACAATCTGTAATTATCACTCTTCAAAATAATTAGTGAATTAAATTCCGTCGCGTGATTTATTAGAGATATATTACTCCAGAATTTATCAGCGGCTATGGTTCCGTTTTTAATTAGGTTATTCCTAAAGCTAAAAGGATAATTTCTCGAATAGTTTGAGAGGTTTTCTAAATATGTATCCATTGACTTGTTTTGATATTTTAAAGCTGTTTCCTGAAGATTATATAATGAATTTAATTCATCAGCCAAATTTGTACTAAATAATGCCAAATGACCAGTAGAATTTAGGATTTGATATGTTTCATTTTCATAGTCAATAAAGGCGTATATTTTGAAATCGTATTCTTTACGTGCGATATCAACAATTGTGTTAAAGGGTTCACTAGATTCTGAAACTCGAAGTTCAAAATCCTCAATTTTTTCTAAATCTTCATTTATTTTTATAAAATTAGTTTGAATATTTAAACTGTCTTTAACAAGATTCTCGATTAGGTTTTTTTTATAAGTATCAACTAAAGTTTGATTTTTTTGACTTTCATTCAAATTGTTAATTTGAAGAGCAATTAAAATTCCAATAACCACAAGAATTATTTCTCCAATGGCATAAATCAGATACTTGCTGAATTTGTTTTCAGAGACTAGTTTTTGTCTTACTTTTCTAAAGAATTTTATCATTGGTTAGCGGTTTGTCATAATGAAGCACAACGGTTTTGTAAAGCTTTCCGATGCGGTTTTCAGTTACTAAGTTACTTGAAATTATACAAATAAGAGTGATACTTGTTTTTTCAGAATAAAAAAAGTAAGTATTGGAAGCTTTTCCTTGTTGTGCTTAGTACTTTCAATTCATTTTTTTCAAAAGCTCATTTAGTATCTCATCTTCTTCATCTAATAAATGGTCTTTAATTTTTATATCAGGAATTACTCCTTCTTGTTTTGTACTTCCATTAACTCGAACGATTTGACCTTTAGATACTTTTACAATTATTTCAGTATTGGGTAATGAGTATTGAAACTGCGAAGCATATAGAGTCGGGAAATCTCCAGTTTCTTCTCCTACAATAGTCCCAAATTCGTAATCTTGAATTTGAGCTGCTGCCACTGCAGCTTGAGAATATGATTGACGATTTACCAGAACATACGTTCTACCCTTAAACCTTTTGCGAAATATTTGAGGTGAATAAAATTCTATTTTGGAAGTATATTTTTTTCCATTTGGCTGCTCCAATATTTCTTTGAAATATTTATCAGTAGTATCATTGTTTCGCCTAATATAATCCTTTAAATGTTGACTGCTTTTTAAATTCAAACTAGAAGCCCATTTAAAAGGTTTAGTGGCAAAATAAGAAACCAAATAGTCGCTAAATGAATCGTTTCCACCACGATTATTTCTTAAATCTATAACAAGATTTTTTACACCATTATTTAGTATCTGAGCAAAAGATGAATCGATAAATTTCTTATACTTTTGTTCATCACCTGAAAAATCTCCAGGATTTAAATAAGCTGTATTTTTATAGAACTTAAGTTTCATTGGAGCGTTAAGAACTTCATCTCGTGGTATTTCATAACCTTCAATTAGGTCAACCGCTTTTATCAAGTGCTTGATTACCTTTCCTTTTGATTGGATTTCAATGTTAAAAGAATCTACTTTTCCAAAAACCTGCCAGTAGTATCTTGGAAATGAATACATTTCGATTTTGGCATTTTTGAAATATGTTCTTTCAGCAGAAATTTGCGGGTAAATTTCTGCCAATACATCTTTCATTAGCATTCCATTTATCCTTATTATTTCTGAACCAATTTTAATATTAGGATTATTAGAAAAGTTTTTTCGGATTAAATTCTTGTTATTCTCAAAAGCAATTTCCAATGGAAATATCGTTCCACCACTATAAGCATATGTTCCATAAGATGCTCCAGGGAAATCTATTTCTGTATGACCGTTATTTGCGGCAGATATTACTTTTTGAAAAATTGTAGTTGCTTGTAATAATGAAACAGAATCCTTGGTAATAGATTTTTTTATATTCTTATAATTCTTAGAAAAATCTTCTTTTGAGGTATATGCGTAAAGGTTATAATGAGCATCTTTTAATGAGTTGTTGAGATAGTCTAAATCTTCTATAATCTCATTTTGGCCAAACATTTTTTCGGATTGTTGGGCTAAAGTATGTTGTGAGAATAATGCAAAAATAAAAATTGTAAGGATATATTGGTTTTTCATTATTTCGTTTTAACAAAATACGAGTAAAACCTACGAATGTTACATTATATTAAGCGCAACATGTTATATTTCCGATATTCAAAAAAAAATCAAAATATCGTTACCTCTACAATTTACTAGGATTCCAAATATCTAATCTAAAAAGATATTTCTGCTTATTAATAACTTCAAAACTATCTCCATAAAAAATTTGGTTCGCCTAGTGCTCTAGAGGTATATTTGTTTCTGAAATTTTAAGCAACAAAAACAGTGCTCAGGAAACGAATATTTCCGAAGCAAACAAAACATATATCTCCATGAAAGACACAGCTTTATCTGCCATACACACTGCCTTGGGTGCCAAAATGGTTCCTTTTGCAGGATACAACATGCCCGTTTCTTACGAAGGGGTTAACATTGAACACGAAACCGTTCGCGAAGGTGTGGGTGTTTTTGATGTGAGCCATATGGGAGAATTTCTTGTGTTGGGCCCAAATGCGCTAGACTTGATTCAGCGTGTGTGTAGTAATGATGCTGCAAAATTGGTGGACGGACAAGCACAGTACAGCTGTTTCCCTAATGAAGATGGCGGTGTGGTAGATGACCTTATTGTGTACAGACTGGAAGCCGAAAAATGGCTATTGGTAGTCAATGCCTCTAACATTGATAAGGATTGGGCATGGATTAACAAGCACAACAGCATGGGTGCCGAGCTTAAAAATATTAGTGAAGACTATTCGTTATTAGCCATACAAGGACCTAAAGCTGTAGAAGCCATGCAAAGCTTGACCAGTGAAGATCTTTCGGCAATCAAGTTTTACACCTTTAAAGTATCAGATTTTGCAGGCATTGAGCATGTTATTATAAGTGCAACTGGATATACAGGAAGCGGCGGATTTGAAATCTACTGCAAAAACAGCGAAGTAGTGCAAATTTGGGAGAACGTACTCAAAGCGGGTGCCGACTGGGGCATCAAACCAATTGGTTTAGCAGCTAGAGATACCCTACGTTTAGAAATGGGATATTGCCTCTATGGAAATGATATAGACGACACCACTTCGCCTTTAGAAGCTGGTTTGGGTTGGATCACCAAATTCAATAAAGATTTTGTAAATAGCGAAGCCTTAAAAAAACAAAAAGAACGCGGTGTAGAAAAAACGTTGGTGGCCTTTGAGCTTAACGAACGTGGCATCCCGCGTCAAGGATATGATATTGTAGATAGTCAAGGAAAAACCATAGGAAATGTAACCAGTGGCACCATGTCACCTTCTATGGGTATTGGTATTGGGCTAGGCTATGTTCCTGTTGTATTTAAAGATGTAGGATCTCAAATACACATTCAAATTCGTAAAAAAGCAGTTCCAGCAACGGTGGTTAAATTGCCTTTTTATAAAAAGTAGTTTGATAGTAAAAACAACAATAAAAAATACATCCGAAATAATTCCCCCTTTGAAGGGGGCTAGGGGGATGTTACAGCTTTATGTTGGATAATCTAAGATAAAGCAAGGTGAGGGACATGCAAAAACACAGAATACTTATTTTAGGAGCCAGCGGCTACGTTGGCGGCGCAATTTATAGAGAGCTTTGCTCCTATTACGACACCTATGGCACCTATTATTCTGCACATGAACTTTACGAAAACAATAAAGCATTTTATCACTACGACGTAGACAATAGTAACATTACTACACTACTAGAAAAAGTGCAACCTACAGTCATTATTTCTGCGCTACGCGGAAATTTTAAAGCACAATACCACGCTCATAAAGATGTCTGTAAGTACATCAATACACAAGAGCATTGTAGACTCTTATTCTTGTCGTCTGTAAATGTATTTGATGGACTTTCTAGTCTACCAAGCTATGAAGAAGATCGACCTACCGCACTTAGTGAATATGGTAAGTTTAAAATTTCTACGGAAAAATTAATATTCGAAAAAATTGCATCTAAAGCTGCCATTTTAAGACTCCCAATGGTATTAGGAGCCTATGCGCCTAGAATGATACAACTTAAACAAGCTATAAAACACCAAGCTGCTTTTGATGTTTACCCAAACCTCATAATTAGTGTTACTACTGCCGATAAAATTGCGCAGCAAGTACATTACATTATTAATAAAGATGGTGCAGGTATTTTTCACTTGGCTAGTACAGATATGATACACCACCAAGATCTTTTTACTGAGATTTGTGAAAAATTAGGTGATAAAACTCCCATTTTTAAAAGTATCTTTAAATCTAACGACGACCAATATCTAGCTATCCTACCCAAACATAATAAACTCCCAGAAAATTATCAATGTACCGTAGCAGATGTGATTGATAACTGTGTGTTGGAGGATATTATATCAGTGAGGAATTAGTAGGTAGGACACCGTTTACTGATAGGTAGTAGAACGCTTCGCTGGTAGGTTGTTAGGTAATAGGTTTTAAGTTTTAAGTTTTAAGTTTTAAGTTTTAAGTAAAATTAAAAATTGGGTGTAAGAATTACCTAAAACCCTAAAAGAATAATTCCCCCTTTGAAGGGGGTTAGGGGGATGTTATAGCAAATTATAATCTAACACCTAAACTTCTATACTCTTTAAAATTTAGCACAATACAAACGCCTCTCGACAAGCTCAGGGTGACAGTAAGTTATAATATATTAAAAGCTATAAAATTGTCAGTCTGAGCCTGTCGAAGACTTTTGGGGTTTTAAAACTTTGCCACTTTGAAACTTTGAACCTTTGCCTCTCAATTCTTTCTAATTACCTTTACCATCTATTAAATCCAAAGCCATGATAAAATATACCGAAGCTCAAATCACAGAAAAACTTGCTCAATTTGAAGGTTGGGATTATGTCGAGGGAGGATTATACGCGCGCTTCGAGTTTGAAAATTTCAAGGAAACTTTTGCTGCCATGATGCGTATTTCTTTTGAAGCAGAGCGACTCAATCATCACCCAGAATGGACCAATGTCTACAATACCTTAGAAATCTTTTTATCTACCCACGATGCCGATGGCGTTACTGAAAAAGACTTTGAGTTGGCAGCCATCATCGATTTACTAATTGGCTAAGGATGCCCAAAGAACATTTGTACTTTAAAATTTTTAAGCCTTATGGTGTGGTGAGTCAGTTTACCACTAATGATAGACATGCCAAGAACAAGAAATTTCTAGGTTCTTTATATGATTTCCCAGATGGCACGATGGCTATTGGTAGACTAGACGAACCCAGTGAAGGCTTATTGTTATTAACTACCAACGGAGCGTATAGTTACCATGTAAATAATAGTGGTATTGAAAAAGAGTATTATGCGCAAGTAGATGGGATCATTGGCGCTTCGGAAATTTTACAACTCCAAAAAGGGGTTCGTATTACTGTAAACGATAGCGCGTATCTAACAAAACCTTGTAAAGTGCGTTTACTTGAAGTACCTCCTACCCTTCCAAAACGTGCAAAAAAAATACGAGACGAACGTCACGGTCCCACTTCATGGATTTCCATCACCATTTCAGAAGGAAAATTTAGACAAGTACGTAAAATGACATCAGCTGTTGGCTTTCCCACACTGCGTTTGGTTCGTGTTAGAATTGGAGCATTTAGTATTGAAAATATGGATGCTGGGGATGTTGTTGAAATAGACGTTGGTCTTTAGTCGTTAGACGTTGGTAGATTTTAAGTAGTTATTAGCTGGTAGGACGGCGCCGCTGGGAGTATTTTTAGCTTTTAGCGAAAATAAAATCTTTTCAACTTTTAAACTCATAAACACCTAAACTTATAAACAGAATATAGAATTTGGAGTATGGAGTATGGAGTATGGAGTATGGACAAAATAAAAAAATGTAACAACTTTGTCTCTTTGTCTCTTTGTCTCTTTGTCTCTTTGTCTCTTTGTCTCTTTGATACTTTGACCCTTTGCAACTCCCATCTAACAGCGAAGCGGTCTACCCTCTAATTCTGATTCACAACAATTGTTGCTTTTCTACCTGTTAATAGATTCCATTCATTTTTGGAAATGAGGGTTCCATTTTCGTCATAGACATGGAGTTCTGCGGTATTGGGACCACTGTCTCCTTGGTTTAAGGCTTGAAATTCTATGATGTTTTCTCCAGGTGTTAAGGTAAGATCGAACCCTCGAAAGCTTGCATCTAAAGAGATATCGCTTTGCACAATATCGTCATTCACATACACCCGTATTCTATCTCCATCAACACTTTGATGGTCTCTGTACACCACATTTACAAAACCACCTCGAGTACTAATTTCTCCTAAGACTTGATCTCTATCATACTCGTCTGTAGCAGGTTTATCTTTCTTGAAAGCTTTTGGAGTCATGTCGGTTTTAGTACTTAAAAAACCATCATCGGTAGAAATATTAATAGGTTCTGGATCATCTTTTCCTAGACCGCTATTGTCGTCGCCTTTTACTTCAAATCGATATTCTTTGGTAGATAAACCAGGCACTGGAGATTTTGGTAGGGTGAGACCGTTGTCATCTTCCACCACGTTATCTATGGGCTCAAACTCTTTCTTTTTGGTACCATTATCAAACTGCGCCCATGTATATGTGGTTGTAGCTAGAAGTATGAGGAACAAAAGTTTTTTCATGATATAAAATTTCAGAAAAGATGAAGCAAAAACTACACCAAAAATATTATTCTTTTACTATTTGAATAGACGTTTGTTTTCCATCTAATGTTTCAATTTTTGCAAAATATATTCCAGAAGCAATAGATTCTAGATTTTGATAAGTAACAGTCCCATTGTTAGTCGTCATGGTAGCATGTACCTTTTTTCCTTGTATATTGAACAAAGTGACTTGAAAATCATTTGTTTCTGTACTTTTTATAGTTATTTGATCTGTAAAAGGATTAGGTATTGCAGAAACAGCCACTTCTTGATTTACTTCTGAAACCGTTAAGATTTCTTCTTCATAATCTGTGATGTTAAAATCATCGAAATAAAAACCATCTCCTGGAATACTTCCATTAGAGTCCATTTTAAACCTAAAACGCAGGTCTGCTACCCCATTAAATTGAGTAAGGCTATAGTTTTTCATATTCCAAGATTCGTTTGCAGTGTAAGTATCTAACGTTTGCCAAGAAACACCTTGATCTATAGAGGTCTCTAAACTTACAATATCACCCTGGGCGAGTGCAAATTTGCTCATAAAGCTTAGTAATGGTCCTGACGTATTTGTAAAATCAAATGGGACGTTAAGCTCAAAATAGTTTAAGGTGTTATTCATTTGGTTGGCTCCGGGCGAATCTGTGTAACAGGTGGCACCACTGTAAGAATCATCGACTGTAATCCCCCATTGTAAACCGCTACCAGATGAAATCCACTGAGTAGTACCCGGAATTGCTTCATCGTTAAATAGTGTAGAGCGTTCTCCCAAAAAAATAGGAATGGTAATCGTTTCATTTGGAACACCATCTTGAAAAGGAATGATTTCTACATTAAAAAATTGCCTGTCAAAACCTGGAATAATTTCTATAACAAAGGGAATAGCCATGTTGTCTTTCTTTCCTCTTGCAGGAACTGCCCCATAATTAACAAGAGATTGCACTGATATAAGTTGACTATCCACCGACAATTGAACATTTACATTCTCACTCGTATCTTCAAGACCTACATTTTTAATTTCAACTACAAATTCCATTGTTTCACCAATAATGGCATCGTCCACCTGCACATGGCTTTGTACATCTAGGTATCCTCCAGCTATATAAGATTGGTATAACATAGGACGAACATTCTCACTTACCAAATCGAATATGGTGCTTGGCATTGGCCAAAAACCTTCTCCGTCAATTTCTGGTGTCCAGCCATAAATACCTTCGCTGTGTAAATAATCTCTAGTGGTACCACATGAAGTGTACCCTAAAATCTGGAATGTTACCCCATAGCTGTAGTCATTTTCATCAAGAAAAGCAGATGCCCACTCGGAGTAAATCTCATAGTCAGGTGGCGAGGTATCAAAACCATAGGGCATTAAATACGTTCCAAAAGTAGAATGTGTAGAAAATGCTGTGTTGGGAGCTATTGTTTCTATGAAGGCAGCAGTAGCCTGTGTTTCAAGTTCAGAAAACGGGCCATCACCTCGGTAAACATTTGAGCATGGATCATCGCTAGAACAGCCTTCGTTATGGTTAAATTCAAAACCATAATTTCTATTTAAATCGACACCAAAACAACTTGAAGAAGTTACTTTTCTATTTTTTCGCCATAATCCGCCACCATCGGGAGCAATTGTTTCATTAAAGACATATCCATCGGGATTTACAACAGGAACAAAGTACAATTCTCTATTATTTACAAGGTACTGCACCTCTAAATCTGAAGCATAATTTTCTAAAAGGTAAAACATGAAATTGATCGTCGTTGCCATAGACAATGGTTCTCTAGCATGATGGAGTGCATCAAAATACGCAGCAGGTTCTGGCTCGTCAATTTCGGGATTATCAGAAATTTTCACCATCCAAATATCCCTACCTTCTGCTGTTGTACCGATACTTATTTTTTCACTAACTAGTGTTGGGAAATCTGCTTTCATTTCATCAAGTTTTGCCACTACCTCATCGAATGTGTAAAACCCTCCCATGCTTCCTAAATCAAAACCAAGTGCTACATTTTGATTTCGAGTTATGGGGAGCTGTAGATCTTGTAATCGTTTTGTTGCATAGTTCTCATGATAATTTGCAATGGTGATGTCATATTCAATTCCAAGTACCTGTAAGCGTTGCAATGCTGTTTCAGAAAGCAGGAGTTTTATGGTATGATTATTAGTAATGTTTGGGTGGTCCAACGCAAAACCTTCGGCAGCTAATACTGCAATATCATTTGAATTTCTTAGTTCGATTTCAGAAAAAACTTCTTGCTGTGCAACTAAAACCGCAGAAGAAATAAATAGTAATAGAAAGAATATGCGTGCTTTAGATTTCATATAAACAATAATTTACAACTACAAATATACAAACACCTAGTCTTGAATGAGGATTTTAGGTGTCCTAAAAGTTAGATACAACGCTGTACCAAAGAATTATATTTTTCAAAATGCTGTCTCGCAAATGGTCTCATTACAATAAGTAAACGTATAAAGAAGTAAAAAGTTTCAAAAAAACACCAAAGCTTTTGTAACAAAAACAGAACATCTTACGTATAACCTTTTAGTGAGTATAACATGCTTCGGAAATTTTAATATTTCAGAAATATGTGCCCCAACAAAAAAAGTTCATTTTTTAAACTATTAAAAATTTTTGGAACGCTTTTTGCAACTCACTTATCGAAACCAAATTTATTGTATTTTATTGATTTTCAATTAAATACATGTTGTTTTCTATATATTTTGACTCCGCAAAGGGTCTTTAACTTAAAACACATTTGCACCTATGAGACAACTCAAAATTACCAAGCAGGTTACCAACAGAGAAACTAAATCTTTGAACAGCTACTTACAAGATGTAAGTAAAATTGATATGATAACCGCTGAGGAAGAAGTTGAGTTAGCACAGAAGATTCGTGAAGGAGACCAACGTGCTTTAGACAAGTTAACAAAAGCAAACTTACGTTTTGTTATTTCGGTAGCAAAGCAATACCAAAACCAAGGACTTACTTTAAGTGACCTTATTAATGAAGGAAACGTAGGTTTGGTAAAAGCTGCACAACGTTTTGATGAAACAAGAGGTTTTAAATTTATCTCATATGCAGTGTGGTGGATTAGACAATCTATCTTACAAGCTATTGCAGAACAATCTCGTGTGGTACGTTTACCATTAAACAAGATTGGTGATATTAACAAGATTCGTAAAGCTTCTATTCACTTAGAACAAGTACACCAACGTGTGCCTTCTGCTGCAGAAATTGCAAAAGAACTAGACATGACGGTAAGCAGTGTGAAGCAGTCTTTAAAAAACTCTTCTAGAAGTTTATCCATGGATGCACCTTTCCAAGAAGGAGAAAACGATAACAACTTATACGATGTTATTAGTTCTGGGGAAACACCAAATCCAGATAAAGCATTAATCCATGAGTCTTTAAAAATTGAGATAGACAGAGCTTTAGATACCTTAGCACCTCGTGAAGCAGATGTTGTAAAATTAAACTTTGGTTTAAGTGGACAACCTGCTATGACACTTCAAGAAATTGGAGATACCTTTGAGTTAAGTCGTGAGCGTGTACGTCAAATTCGTGAAAAAGCGATTCGTCGTTTACGTCAAGAAAGTAAGAGTCACATCTTAAAGAAATATTTAGGATAAGTATCTTTTAAATACATTAACCAAAGAGCAATCATTGAAAAGTGGTTGCTCTTTTTTTATCATAAATTTATAATATTGAATATAATAAATATGTATATTTAACGATAATAAGTAACCGAATTTATGAAAAACATACTTAGAGCAATTATTGCAGCGTGGGGCGCTAAAAAAATTGGTGGTGGTAAATGCGGTTGCGTAGGAACAGTTATTGTTTTTATTATTCTCTTTATTCTTTTGGGCTGGCTAGGGCTTAACTAGTTGATTTTCAAAATTTAACGTAAATAATATCCTACATATTAACAAAAGACCGTATGCTTTGAGGTATTTTCGTTGTAATCTAAAACCTCACATATATGAAAAAGCCCGTATTAGTAACCATCTTAGGTGCTATTCTAATAACCTCATGTGTTTCTAAAAAGAAATACGTTGCCTTAGAAACCCAGTACAAAGAAACCAGTGCTACACTCTCAAAAACCGAACTTGAAAAACAAGAACTCGAAGGGAAATTGCAAAGTATTGAAGATCGTGTTGCCAATTACAACGCAAAAATTCAATCACTTTCAGATTCAAACACCTCTTTAAAGGACCTGAGTGATAGCCGCCTGCAACAATATGATAACGTTGTACTATCAAACAAAGACAAAGCGCAAATGAATGCTGCCTTGGCAAATGTTGATCAGACTGAACTTTCAAATGCAAGAACTTTGCAAGACACCATGAACCTATTGATGTCCTATAATTTGAAGAAAAACTTAGATGCATCTTTTGCAGAAAATGGGTCTAATGAAGATATCAATGTTTCCATAGATGAAACGGTAGTTATGATTACCATTTCCGATAAGCTATTATTTAAATCTGGAAGCTATAGAGTGAACCCCAAAGCAAATGGCTTGCTAAAAAGACTTGCCGATGTTATTAATAGTGAACCAGCATTAGAAGTTATGGTCGAGGGACACACAGACGCCCAAACGGTAAAAAAAGGTGCTAGCATTAAAGATAATTGGGAGCTAAGTGTAGAGAGATCTACCGCTGTTATTAGAACGCTTCAAAGTAAATTTGGAGTAGCACCCGAAAAGTTAATCGCAGCTGGTAGAAGTAGTTTTGTTCCTCTAACCGAGAATGAAACGAAAGAAGGAAGAGCTATCAATAGAAGAACACGCATTGTAATACTTCCAAACCTTGATAAATTTTTAGCACTGCTTTCTGCAAATTAAATTACTAAAAAACAATAGATATAAGCAGCTTTAGTAAATAAAGCTGCTTTTTTATGCAACTTATCGAAAAACTTACATTACAATTTTGGACTCTAGACATTGAAGCGTATCTTTAGAAAAAAAAACTTTTCCCCAAAGATGCATGTAGAAGAATCTAAATACCGACTTATAATTCGCAAAAAAATTACCACTACAGAGGGTAATTTTTATGTGTTTGATCAATATGTCATTGGAGAAATTTTTGAAGGGGTCTCTTTTGATTGGTCAGCAGCACAAAAAGTAATCGAAGAAGTCTATAAATACTTTGGTACATCAGATATTAAAATTTCATACATATCAAACAGAATAAACTCTTATTCTGTGCATCCTCAAGATTGGGCCAAATTTTTTAGTAACAGACACAAATTAAATTGTGTGGCAGTAGTTACCCACAATAAACTGGGAGTTACAAGTATTATTCTAGAAAAGCTTTTTATTCAAACCAAACTCAAAAAATTCATGACCTTAGATGATGCCATTGTTTGGGCTAAAAAGCAAAACGGGAAAACTGAAAAAGAAACTGCCTAGTACTTTACTTACAGTAGTATCCGTTTAACTTGCCACGTAGTATCTATTTGTTTTTGATATATTTGTTAAAAAACAAAACATGAAAAAGATTTTACTCTCCCTAACATTTATTGCTGCTACACTTGTAAGTTGCAACAGCGATGATGATGCAACCACTAACAACAACACTAACGCTACCGATTATTTTCCACTTACAGCAAACGCTACTTGGAGCTATGCCAACGAAAGTGAAGAATTGGACACTCAAGATGTAATGTTTGTAAATGGTACCGAACAAACCAACGGAAACCAACACACCAATCTTGACACACAAGATGAAGTTGCAAATGGTGTCATGGTAGGAGCGCTTACGCAAAACTTAGTAAGAAAAGAATCTGGAAAACTTATTATTAATGGTACACTAGGAGGTGTTCCTGTAGAGGGGCTTCCTTATATTAGTATTCCATTAAATGATGTTATTTTATACGATGCCAATGCAACAAGTGGCCAACAACTAAGTACAATATCAGGATTAATAGAAGAAACCGTTATGGATTTCCCATTATTGGTAAATTATACATCTACTTCCATACAAGGATTAGCATTACCAAGCTACACAGCTGGAACGCAAACATATTCAGATGTGATTCGCTCTCGTATTGTTTTAAACCTTGAAATAAACACTCAAATTCAAATTGCAGGTACTACGCTAACCCTACCAATTCTTGCTACTCAGGATGTATTAGTAGTAGATAATTACTATGCAGCCAATACAGGTTTGGTGGCATCTATTGCAACGGTAGATTATCAACTTGAAGATTTAGGAGGTCTCCCTGGAGGAATTGAATTACCCTTACCAGAACAAAATACAACAGTAACCACATCAACGCTTACTAGTTTTGAAATAGGAAACTAAAGCAAGGCGTTTTTTAATATGGTGATGGGATGTAATGCTTCGCGCTGCGTCCCATCTTTTATTTGATGCCTACAGCTTGTCCCATTGGCAGCAATAATGGTAGACGTATCTGTCTTTTTAATAACAGGAAACAAGCGCAACTCCCCTATTTGCATGCTTACTTCATAATGCTCCTTTTCATAACCAAAACTCCCTGCCATACCGCAACATCCCGAAGTAATTAATGTGGGTGTATAGTGCTTCGGAAAGTTTAAAACATCAAAGGTTGTCTTTTGATTCCCCAAAGCTTTTTGATGACAATGCACATGTATTTTTATGTGTTGTGACTCTTTAGTAAAAAGATCTTGAGAAATACATCCACTTTCAAATTCTGTAGCTAAAAACTCTTCTATCAAATAGGTGTGCTCTGAAATCTTTTGAGCGGCAGAAACATCTGTTGCTAAACGCAAAAACTCATCTCTAAATCCAAGAATCGCAGAAGGTTCAATTCCTAACAAAGGAACTGCTTTTGAAACCTTAGGTACTAAATACTCAAGATTTGCTTGCACAGCTGTTTGGGCCTCTTCTAAAAATCCTTTGCTAATAAGCGCTCTAGCGCTATCCAAATGATCTACAACATGTACCTCGTAGCCTAACCCTAGTAGTAGGTCTACAGCATCGTACGCAATGGATCCATCCAAGTATTTAGAAAACTCATCAACATATAACAATATTTCTTTCCCATTAGGTTTTTTAGGACTATACTGCTTGTCACCTTTCCATACCGAAAGTAGTGGCAAGCTTCTTTGAGAAGCGATCCCTCCTACTTTTTTTATAATTCCCGATGTAAACGAATTGACATACAAACCATTTATCAAGCTAGGCATCTTTGCTCCTATCTTATTATATCGACTGCTGTTTGCAAAGAGCTTCGTACTTCTAGAAACTCTGTGTTCTTTTTGATATTGGTATAAAAACTCGGCTTTACTGGTCGCCATATCTACATTACTCGGGCATTCACTCCCACAGGCTTTACAACTAATACACAAATCAAAAACTTCTTTAAGTTGCTTTGAATCGAATGTATTTAAAGCTTCATTGGTTGTGAGAACCTCCCGAAGTACATTCGCTCTTGCCCTTGTAGTATCTTTTTCATTTTTGGTAGCTTGGTAACTTGGGCACATGGTACCTCCAGCCGCAGCAGATTTTCTACAATCGCCACTCCCATTACATTTCTCAGCCAATCGAAGGATGCCTTGAGAATCTTCAAAATTTAATAGGGTATCTATTTCTCTTACAGGGGCATCTGGAACATTTCGTAACGAAGCATCCATTTTATAGGCTTCTGTTATCTTCCCCGGATTAAAAATATGTTGCGGATCAAACGTATTCTTTATGTGTTTTAAAAGCTTATAGTTATTGTCACCAATAAGCATAGGGATAAATTCTGCACGTACTATTCCATCGCCGTGTTCGCCAGAGAAAGAGCCTCTAAATTTCTTCACCAAATGGGCGACATCTGTGGTTATTTTTCTGAAATATTCGACACCCGCTCCTGTTTTTAAATTGAGAATAGGTCGCAAATGCAACTCCCCAGCACCGGCATGTGCATAATACACAGCCTTCTGGTTATACGATTCCATGATCTTTGAAAACTCGGCTATGTAGGCTGGCAAGTCTTCTAAGGCAACTGCAGTATCTTCTATGCAAGCAACTGCTTTTTTATCGCCTACCATATTTCCTAACAAACCAAGCCCCGCTTTTCTTAAATGCAATGCTTTTTCAATATCATCGCCTATTAAAACTACAGTATGATAGCTTAATTCCTCCTTAGAAAGGGTTTCTTGCAATGCAGCCAATTTCTGTTCTAATGCAGCATCTGTATTGGCTTTTACTTCTAATAATAATAATGCTTTAGGAGCCCCTTTTACAAAAAATCGATACGGACGATACAGCACATTTTCTTTGGTACAATCTAAAATTACATCGTCCATTAACTCACAAGTGTACAACTCATGCTGCATGACGTTTACTACATCTAACAGGCTTTTTTGAAGAGTATCATAATGTGTGACCAACATGGCCGTTTTAGCAGGTGGTACCTCATCAAGTTGCAGTGTAATGGAAGTGGTGAAGGCTAATGTCCCTTCACTTCCAGCTAATAATGTACACATATTAAAAGGACGATCGCCTCCTAATACATCGGCTTTTAACAGCTCATCTATAGCATATCCTGTATTGCGTCTGTGTATTTCTGGCTTCGGAAATTCCCTGCGAATGTCACCTTGTACCTTCGCATCGCTTAATGTTTCGTGTATGTACTTGTATATGCTCCCTTCTAAGGTATCTAAGGTGGTTTTTTCTAAGAACATTTCCGAAGAAAGCTCTGTAAAGCTAACCTCTGAACCATCTGCCAAAAGACAATCCATGGCAAGCACCTTATCTCTGGTCACTCCGTATTGAATCGAGGTAGTTCCACTTGAGTTATTACCAACCATGCCACCAATCATACAGCGATTAGAGGTAGACGTATTCGGACCAAAAAATAAGCCGTGGGGTTTCAAATATTCGTTGAGTTCATCTCGTATCACACCCGGCTGAACCGTAACTGTTTTTGCCACAGTATCGAGGGCTAAAATTTCAGTAAAATGCCTAGAAACATCTACTACAATCCCTTCACCAACGCATTGTCCAGCGAGAGAAGTCCCAGCGGTTCTAGGAATTAAAGACACCTTCTCTTTTGTAGCAAATTGAATAATTTTTTGTATGTCCTTTGCCGTTTTAGGATAGGCAACTGCAAGCGGAATTTTGCGATACACAGAAGCATCTGTAGCATAGATTGTTTTGTGTAGGGCATCAAAAAATAAAGATCCCGTTAAGCTAGCTGCTAAAGTTTCTAGACGTTGTTTCAAATTGCATATTTTGAACCTTAAAAATAGTACAATTGTCATGAAAATACTTCCTAAATGTACGATTGTTCCTAAAGACTTTTATATCTCATTTAAAATCATGAACTTTATGAGAACCAACTAATTAGCCATCTTCTATGAAAACGCATTATGTAGATATTCATTGCCATCCTTCCTTAAAACCCTACAGCAAAAGCTTTAAATACATTCCTCCTAAGCAAAATGCAGAGGATGCTGGACGCAAAAATTCTATTTGGCATTACAGTCCGCCCAACACCTTCGAAAAGTTTATCAATAGAATTGTAACGCTCACCAAATTTAGTCAAACCGATATGACTGCGCTTGCCAAAGCAAATACAAAAGTGGTAGTCGTTAGTTTATATCCCTTTGAAAAGCATTTTTTAAGCAAGCGCATAATTGGCTGGAAAGGGCTTACAGATGTCTTGGTAAATTTAGCTGCCAGCATAAGCCAGTCGCGTATTGATAATGTGATGGCGCATCGAGACTATTTTGAAGATCTACAAGGAGAGTATCGATTTTACAAACAATTACACAATCAAGTACAGCAAATTGATGGGGTATTTTATACCTATCGTTTGGTAAAAGACTTTTCTGAAATTGAAGCCAACTTTGCCCTAGAAACCGATACCAAAAAAATCATCAATATCGTATTGAGTATTGAGGGAGGACATGCCTTAAACACTGGTTTAGAAATGCATCATGACACTGGAAATTCTGTAGAAGTGTTACACAATCTAAACACGATCAAGCAATGGGAATTTCCACCACTATTTATGACCTTTGCGCATCACTTTTACAACGAGCTTTGCGGACATTGTGAAAGTATTAGCATTGGAGCCATAAGTGGCAATCAAACCCGTGGTTTAGATCAAGACATTACTCCTCTCGGACACCAAGTCATAGAAAAACTACTAGACGGCAGCAACGGAAAACCAATACCACTCGACATAAAACACATGAACACCAAGTCGAGAAAAAGTTACTATCATTTGCTTGACACCATCTATGCAGGAGAAAATATACCTGTTATTGCGAGTCATGGAGCCGTGAATGGCAAACGTTCTATTGTACAATGGACCGAATCTGATTTTCCAGAAATCACACCTTTTTTTAACGATATCGATATTAATTTGTACGATGATGAGCTCATTCGTATTGCAAAGAGCAATGGCTTGTTTGGCATACAGCTAGACGAACGGCGTATTGGTAGCAAAAAAGCAATCAAGGAATCTAAAATATGGTTTCCCAATAAGCGAAAGCAGCTCAAAAAGAAATCGCTCTTAGTGTGGCGACAAGTGGAACATAGCGCCAAAGTGTTAAACGCTGCTGGATTGTATTGTTGGGGCATACAAAGTATTGGTAGTGATTTTGATGGCATTGTAAACCCCATAAAAGGACTATGGACCGCAGAAAACATTCAGGATTTAGCAGACGAATTAATCCATCATGCAGAAGCTTTTGTTTCTGAAAATAGAGAAAGTTTGCTCGATTTCAATCGTGTTACTGCAACTTTTATTGTAGCTGCCGTATTGCATCAAAATGCTTTGGATTTTTTAAAAAGAAGTTTTTAAAATATTATTTAGCAGCCATTGCAAACGCATGCTCGTACAGGGCTTCATATTGAGGCACTACCGTTTTGGTGTCAAAACGTTTTGCAGACTTTTTTGCATTGGATTTAAAACGTGCTAGCGTAGCGTCATCTTTTAAAATTTTAATGGCATTTGTAGCCATTTCAGAAATATTTCCAACATCACTTAAATAACCACTTTCTCCGTGAATATTTACTTCTGGTAGTCCGCCAGTATTACTAGATATTACTGGCACACCACTTGCCATAGCTTCTAATGCTGCCAGACCAAAACTCTCTTTTTCTGAAGGCAGTAAAAAGAGATCTGAGAAACACAACATCTTATCCACCTCATTACTGTTTCCAACAAATACTACCTTGTCTGCAATCCCTAAGGATTCTGCTAACTCCTCTGCAGGCATTTTTTCTGGCCCCTCACCTACCATTAGTAATTTAGACGGAATTTCTTGTTGTACTAGGTTAAATATTTTGATAATATCTTGTACTCGCTTTACAGGCCGTAAATTACTCACATGTGTAATAATACGTTCTTCTGGCAATGCCATAAGTTCTCGTTGACATTCGGTGTATGGATTGTGGAAATTTTCAGTATCAATAAAGTTAGGTACTACATTGATGGTATTCTTAATATCGAACAAACGTAGCGTGTCGTCTTTTAAGCTTTGCGATACCGAAGTAACACAATCGCTATTGTTAATACTAAAAGTCACCGCTGGCTTATAAAAAGGATGATTTCCAACCAGCGTAATGTCGGTACCGTGTAAGGTAGTTACCATAGGAATATGAATCCCTTCTTCTGCCAACATTTGCTTTGCCATGTAGCCTGCATAGGCATGCGGAATAGCATAATGCACATGCATCACGTCTATTTGATAGAGCTTTACCATGTCTACCAACTTACTGGATAGTGCCAACTCATACGGCTGATATTTAAACAACGGATATTTGGGCACTGTTACTTCATGAAAATAAATTTTTCTAGAGAGTAAGTCCAAACGCACAGGTTGCTTATAGGTAATAAAGTGAATTTCATGACCCCGTTCTGCCAAGGCAACTCCTAACTCGGTTGCCACTACACCACTCCCTCCAAAGGTGGGATAACATACAATTGCTATTTTCATAAATGCACTTTTCTTTTTATTGCTGAAATGTTATATATCCAATTAGTTTCTATACAAAAATATGGTTTTTAGCTTCATTCTTTTTTGCATCGTCATTAAAATCTAATTTTTAACTAAAGCGTCTTTGCTTCGTTCCAATAGACATCCATTTCGGCTAGGGTCATATCTTTTAACGCTTTGCCTTTGGCTTTTGCTTTTCCTTCTAAGTATTGAAACCTCTTAATGAATTTTTTATTGGTGCGCTCTAATGCGTTTTCTGGATCTATATTTAAAAAACGTGCATAGTTAATCATCGAAAAAAGCACATCTCCAAACTCAGCTTCCATTTTTTGTTGGTTCTTGGCAGCTACCTCCATCTGGAGCTCTGCGAGTTCTTCTTGTAGTTTTTCAAAAACCTGTTCTGGGTGTTCCCAGTCAAAGCCTACACCTGCTACCTTATCTTGGATTCTATTTGCTTTCACCAAAGCTGGCAACGATTTTGGAACGCCTTGTAAAACACTGGTCTTCCCTTCTTTTAGCTTTAAATTTTCCCAATTTTGTTTTACTTCTTCCTCATCGACTACTGTAATATTTCCATAAATATGAGGGTGCCTAGAAATGAGCTTTTCACAAATTTGGTTGGTTACATCTGCAATATCAAAGTCTTTGGTTTCACTGCCAATCTTGGCATAGAATACAATGTGTAAGAGTAAATCTCCTAGTTCCCCTTTTACCTCGTTGAGATCGTTTTCTAGTATGGCATCTCCTAACTCATAGATCTCTTCTATGGTAAGATGACGCAGGGTTTCCATGGTTTGTTTTTTATCCCAAGGGCACTGTTCACGTAGCTCATCCATGATGGTGAGCAATCTATCAAAGGCTTCGAGTTGTTGTTTTCTTGAATTCATAAATCAATAAGTGTGGACTATACTATTTCCGAAGAAATAAAAATACAAGTTGAATGAAAGCATAAAAATACTACTATAAAATGAGCTTGCTACGCGCTTGATTGGTTATTTTTGAAACAGCATTTGGTAGTGTATTTCTGAAATTTTAGAGGGTGCAACCATTGCCTTAAAAGACCAATATCTATGATGGAGAAATTAGAAATTTTAAAAAACAGATCGGAAACACGCATTTTTAAAGCCGTGTTCCCTAATACTACCAATCATTACGACACCCTTTTTGGAGGTACTGCGTTGCATTTAATGGATGAAGCTTCGTTTATCTGCGCTACTCGTTTTAGTCGTAAAAAAGTAGTGACGGTGTCTTCAGATAAGATTGATTTCACCTGCCCGATTCCACAGGGAACCATCGTAGAATTGGTAGCCCGCGTTGAAAAAGTGGGAAGAACTAGTTGTGTGGTGAAGGTAGATATTTTTATGGAAGACATGTACAGTTATGAGCGCAGTAAAGCGGTAACGGGCCATTTTACTTTTGTAGCTATTGGAGATGATAAAAAACCGATTCCAATTGTGGATTGATCTGTTGATGTGTTAATGTGTTGATTTGAAAATTTGAAGATGAACTAATGGATGATTGGTGATTAAAAATTTTAAAATAGTTTCCACTTATAAACATCTCAACATATAAACTATATTTCTTTGAAACTTTGCCCCTTTGATACTTTGCCCCTTTGATACTAAGATACTTTGCAACTCTGTCCCTCAAAAAAACTAAAAAAACCACAACTTCACTGCCATGACACTTACCATCACAATGAGGAAATAACGAACAAACCCATCTCCTTTTTTTACCGATAGGCGGCTAGAAACCCAGGCACCTGTGGCGTTTCCGATGGCTAATATGAGTCCGATTTTAAAATCCACTTTATCATTTAAAATAAAAACCACCAAGGCAGCGATGGTGTAGACAAACACCACAAAGACTTTGGTCGCATTAGACCTCACGAGGCTCATATAATGCGTGTAATGTAAATAGAGTATAATGAGAAATCCGATACCTGCATTAATAAATCCTCCGTAGATACCTAAGAAAAAGAATACGATAATTCCTAACCAGAGGTATTTTCCTGTGAGTCGTTCTTGTAGGTTTTCAAGATTGGTTTTGGGTTTAAAAATGATGATGAGTATGACGGCAACCATAATGGAAGCTAATACCTTATTAAAAATTCGTTCATCAATTTCGACCGCAATTTTGGCGCCGACCAAACTCCCAAAAAAAGCTGCAATCCCTAAGTATAGATTAAAAGGAAAGGTACTCACCCCTTTACTTTTAAAACCTGCGGTTGCAATGGCAGTTTGAATTACAATCGCTACCCTATTGGTTCCATTAGCCAAGGTGGGTGGGAGTCCCATAAAAATGAGTACGGGTAAAGAAAGTAAGGAACCCCCTCCAGCGACAGTATTGATAAATCCTACCACAAAACCAACTAAAATTAACAGCGGATACGCGTACCATTCTTCCATGAGGTAAAGGTACACTCTTTTCTATTCTCTTGTAATTTGACCCATTAGATTCAGATTCAATGAATTACATAAATTTCTTACAAAAAACACTGAAAATCAACAATTTCATGCTTTTAATCGATTTTATTTTTAATTATATCGAAATGTTGTAGGAATAAAATTAAGTGTAATTGTAAGAATTTATATTTGTATCAGATTTTAACCTAAAGACATACCTATGAAACGATTTTTACTAGCTACGCTTTGTATTGCCTTTTTTTCGGCTGCCACTGCTCAAACAGCCCGTGTGCAAATTATACATAACAGTCCAGATGCTGCCACCGAACAAGTTGACTTGTATATCGATGGTGTATTATGGGTAGACAACTTTTCATTTAGAACCTCTTCCCCTTTTTTAAATATTCCACTAGGTAATGATACACAAGTAGCCATTGCCATGTCGAATAGTACCTCTGTTGCCGATGCATTTTACGAGTTACCAGTAGAACTTATTTCTTTTGAAACCTATGTATTGATTTTGAGTGGTATTGTAGATACGGCTTCGTATACAGCAGCACCAGCTTTTGCTATCGAAGTTTTTGAAGGAGGTCGTGACAATGCGGTTGATCCAGCCAATGTAGATGTCGTGATACACCAAGGAAGTCCAGACGCGCCCGTTCTAGATCTTTATGAAATAAGCAACACAGGTTCGAGAAGAATAGTAAATGATGCCAATCACGGAGAGTATTTTGGATACCTAGAAGCCCCAACACAAGATTATGTAATCCAAGTAACCAACGAAGCTGGTACTGAAATTTTGAACGAGTACAGCGTTCCTTTTGAAACGCTAAACCTAGGAAGCGAATCTGTTACGGCTTTAGTATCTGGATTTATGGATACGGCAGCCAACAACAACGGACCAGATTTTGGAATTTGGCTAGCAATGCCAGAAGGTGGAGCTTTATTAGAGTTAGAGAGCACTACTTTAGGAACAGCACAATACACGTTGGCAACAACAAGCCTATATCCTAACCCAGCAACAAA
Organism: Patiriisocius sp. 208BN25-11; assembly: GCF_058147145.1. Taxonomy (NCBI): domain Bacteria; kingdom Pseudomonadati; phylum Bacteroidota; class Flavobacteriia; order Flavobacteriales; family Flavobacteriaceae; genus Patiriisocius; species Patiriisocius sp. 208BN25-11. The sequence goes on along the minus strand of NZ_JBYVJY010000011.1, from coordinate 97,590 downwards.
TGTTATACACATCGACGGACTAGAAACTAGTAACTACACGGTAACGATTGTAGACATGCTAGGAAGAGCAGTACAAACAACACAAGCAAACAACACCAACGCTACTATACACGTAGGCAACCTTGTACAAGGAACCTACCAATTGGTAGTGACAGATAACGCTACCTTTGTAGGAGCAAAGGCCTTTATCAAGCAATAAAACAACTCAAAAATTAACCGCAAAGAGTCTATCCCCCTGATAGGCTCTTTTTTTATGCTGAAATTTTAGGTGCCAAGCTACAAACGTTGCTTTAAAACACATTTAGGAACCGGATTTAAAAGCTGACCAAAAAATGCTTTAAAAAATTTCAAAAAAGCATTTGAATTTTGAAAAAGGATGGTATATTTGCATCCGCATTCAGGGAATACCTGATAAGGCACTCAAGGAGAAATGGCAGAGTGGTCGAATGCGGCAGTCTTGAAAACTGTTGAGGGTCACACCTCCGGGGGTTCGAATCCCTCTTTCTCCGCTTAGAGCAAAGCTCGATTTTCTGTAAGAAAATCGGGCTTTTTCTTTTCACGCACGTCGCAAACGTAGTTTGTGTAAGTAAGTGGAAAGAAAAAGACCAGATATCACGATAGTGATATCGAGCTTTATTGTAAGGTGCGGAGACCAGGGATCATGAAATAATCCTTATAAAACCTACCTATACCCTGACAAACGTAGTTTGTGTAAGTACCTGGAAAGAAAAAGACCAGATATCACGATAGTGATATTGAGCTCCTTCGTCAAGCTCAGGACAGGTTTATTATAAGGTGTGGAGACCAGGGATCATGAAATAATCCACACAAATCTTATCCAACCCCTAGCAAACGCAGTTTGTGTAAGTACCTGAAAAGAAAAAGACCTGAGACTGCGCCAGCAGAATCGAGCCGCTTCGTCAAGCTCAAGACAGGTTTATTGTAATATTTGAAACCGCAAACTTAAAAAATAGCACCCCTACAGGTACTGACATATTTTCAGAATTTAAAAACGTATCGTTTTAAAAAAACATAAAACACACACAAGAATTCGCAAAAAAACGATCGGTATATTTTGGTATATTTTTTGAATTTATATGTTCGTTCTTAATTATTTAGAGCCTATAATTTATTGTTTAATATTAATTACTAGTACCATGAAAGCACAAGTTATTGATACCGGAGCGATGCATTATAATGACGCTCAAAACCGTTTTAAAATTTCAAAATTAAAAATGAAAGTAAATGAGGACCATCTTCATGTTCAAATACACTCTCCCTTACTTTCTGGACAAAACCACAATATAAAAGTTCAGAAAAACAAGTTACAACTTAAAATTACCAAAGTACCAAAAGCTAGAAAAACAAGTGCAGCTCCTCTTGTTTGCGATTTGTTTTTACCTAAAAAAGGATACAAATTAATCAAGGAAGAGACAGCTTCTCCGGGAGTTATCGCTCTAAAACTAACAAAAGATAGTGAAAGCACTACTACACGTTTTCTGTCAAACCAACATAGTGCCTAATCCTAACATAACAAAAATGAAAATTTCAAAAATTCATATTATTTTGGGGCTCATCACTTTTTTCTCAACACTATTTGGAGCCTCATTAAAAGTATGGAATTACCCATATCACGATGTATTTTTTACGCTAGGTATTATTGGTGTAATTCTTATTATTCTAACATTTTTTTTACAAGGAAATCGTTTCTTAGATGATTGGAGCTAGCAAGATTCAGTAGATAAATGTAAAATGAAAATACTATCGCTGAAATTTTGACAGGGTTACTTAATTGGCATTTTGTTTGAATATCTTAAAACATCTCAAAATGATTTCTTGAGATTTATGAAATATTTTGTTTAACTAAATTCTATAACCATGAACAAATTAGCAACCGTTCAAAAAAATGGAAGTTTGGAAAAAACAGATATGTTTTCAGACTTCCCTACTTGGTCGTCATGGATTGACGGAATGTTTAACAATGACCTTCCTGCGATTCTTATGCCTAATTTTAATACAGGCATGACGCTCCCAAAAGTAAACATACGTGAAACATCAGACGCATTTTTTATTGACATGGCTGTGCCCGGAATGAAAAAAAGTGATTTTACGATCGATCTAGAAAATCTGGTACTTTCAATATCTTCTGAGCATAAAGAAGAGAATCAAACTTCTAACGAAAATTATGCGAGGAAGGAATTTGAATATGCTTCATTTAAACGAACCTTCACACTACCAAAAGGTGTCGAAAGTGACAAGATTAAAGCATCTTATAAAGAGGGTATATTAAGTGTGCACCTTCCAAAGAAAGAGGAAGCAAAACAAAAGCCACCACGTACCATTACAATTTCTTAATTATAAAGCGTGCTACCGCCTTATATTTGGGTGGTAGTGCGTCATTTTTAAATTCTATTACAATGAAAAAGACATATATCATTGCTGCTGGGATAGCATTCCTGGTAAGCACTGGAGTGATGACCTGTGCACACTTTTTAACAGAAAACACAACACAAGAGGTAGCTGTACGTACCATTTCAGAGACAAATAACAAACCATCAAATACGGTGCTTTATGCTGCAAATAAAGACGGAGAGATCGTTCCTTTAGATTTCACAAAGACTACCGAAAAGGTACTAGACGCCGTCGTACACATTAAAGCAAAGCGCAGGTATACTTCCCGAAACGCAAACAACAACCAATACCGACAATTACCAGATCCGTTCAAAGATTTTTTTGAAGGTAGTCCTTTCGGACAATTTTTTCAGCAACCATCACCCCAAGTAAATCCTAAAGGAGAAGAAAACGATGCGCCGCAGCTCATACCCATGGGCACAGGTTCTGGGGTGGTGATTAACAAAAATGGTTATATTATTACCAACAACCACGTTATTAATGATGCAGACGAAATTGAAGTAACCCTGCACAACAATGCAACCTATAAAGCAACAGTTGTAGGGACAGATCCTTCTACAGATCTTGCTTTGCTTCAAATTACAGCAGACAACCTCACCATGGTACCGCTTGTCAATTCAGATGATGTTCAAGTGGGAGAATGGGTATTGGCTGTTGGAAATCCTTTCAGTTTAAATTCGACTGTTACTGCAGGTATTGTTAGTGCGAAAGCCAGAAATATCAACATTAACAAAGATAAGTTTGCAGTAGAAAGTTTCATACAAACCGATGCCGCTATCAATCCAGGAAACAGCGGTGGCGCTCTGGTGAATTTAAACGGTGATCTTATTGGAATTAACACAGCTATCGCTTCCCGAACTGGAACCTATAATGGATATGGATTTGCAGTGCCTAGTAACATTGTAAGCAAGGTCATTGAAGATTTGCTCAATTACGGTGTAGTACAAAGGGGAATGTTAGGCGTAAACATTGCCACCTTAAACAGTGAAATAGCTGCAGAAAAAGAAATTGACTTACAACAAGGTGTTTACATCGCAAATGTGCAAGAGGATAGCGCTGCAGATAAAGCAGGAATTAAAGCAGACGATGTGATTATTGGAGTCGACAACAAAACAGTAAACACCTCGCCTGAATTACAAGAACTAATTGCCAGAAAAAGACCTGGAGATGATGTGCGTATTACATTGATACGAAATGGAAAAGAAAAAGAATATAATGTAACGCTGCAAAGTAATACTGGCAACACGAAAGTCAAGAAAAAAGAGCACCAAGTATTACTTTCTAAACTAGGCGCAAACCTAGAAAAAATTAGTAAGGAGACTGCCAAAAAACAAAACATTGATGGTGGTGTAAAAGTAGTGGCATTGTATGCTGGTAAATTAAGAAAAGACACCCAAATACAGGAAGGATTTATCATTACGCACATAGATGGTAGAAAAGTAACCTCTGTAGAGGATATGTTGGAAATCCTAGAAAAGAAAAATGGAGGTGTTATGATAGAAGGTATTTACGAAAACATTCCAGGCAAACAATACTACGCCTTTGGTCTGGATGCATAGTGTGATTACTTTTAACAGCGAACATCCAAAAAAAAACTTTATACATCCTGTGGAACAACCTTCACAGGATGTATTGTTTGTAATAGAATGTAAGTGAGCACATAGTTTTGTATTTTTATAGCTCAGTATCACACAACCATGAAAAAACTATTATCTATTGTATTGCTACTTAGTAGCTTCTCTTCTTTCTCTCAAGACTACAAACCCTTGTTAGATGGCTATAACGAATGGAAAATACAATACTGCTTTGCTGGAAATTGCTCGCCAGACATTTATTACACCAATGGAGACACGCTAGTGGATGGCATGAACTACAAAGTACTTGATGGCTACCATTACATCTCTAGAGGTTTTTTAGTACGAGAAGATTTACAAGAACGAAAAGTATACCTAAAAACCATTTTACCCAATGGCACTAGAGATTATTTGCTCTATGATTTTTCTTTGGAAATAGGAGATTCTATAGACATGAAAAATCCAATCACACCCTTCTTAGAAAATGCGGGCTATTATGAAGTGCAAAACATTGAGCTCTTACCCTTAGAAGATGGCAATAGCTATAGACATTTCTACCTCGCTCCTGCCGAGTCTAACACGGTGAGTACCAATGATGCTATCTGGGTAGAAGGCGTGGGCTCTTTGTCTTTAATTAATGCGCCCAGTGGCATTCCAGATGTTAATGAAGCCGGCCGTGTAGCCTGTATGTTTAAAGACGGCGTTGCCTACTATACAGACCTCACCATTACCGATGTCTGCGAAGCCAGTATTTTAAACACATCAAGTTTTAATAACAAACCACCCGTATCTCAGGTCATTACCAAAGGCCCACACACCCTAGAAATTACAAACACCAGCAGCCTAGACCGCATTTCCCTCTACTCCCTCAACGGACAAAAAATAGCAAGCTATCCTGTGAATAACCAAAATTCATTGACCCTACAACTAGACCATCTTGCGCCTGGGATGTATGTTGCGTTGTTGGAAGCTGAGAGAAATGTGGTGGGGGTTTTGAGGGTTTTGGTGGGGTGAGTTGGTATAGCCCTAGGACATTCTTTAGTGACGAAAGTTTATTTAATGAGTATCAAAAAATATGACACCTATAGACTTAGAGCTTTACAATGCATTGGACCATATCACAGGAAAATGCTCGCTTTATCTGAAATAGGAATATTAGAAAAAATAGAGCTGCTCTAGGTCGTAGCCCGCAGCGACCCGCAGGCTCGCAAAACGTGAAGCAGCGGTTGTCCCTTAATTATTATAACGGCGATAGCCGACCGCTTTGGTATTTTAAGGGACAAGAGTAGCCGCGTGTGCAAAAGGCGTGAAATGTATGAAATAAAACAAGACACCACTCTTGGATGGTGTACTTCGACTTTACAAACGTTTCAATTATTGTACGCTCAGTATAAACTATAGACGTGCTGGCGGTCCCGACGAGGGCGACCTAAACGGATGTTCAATCTATTCAGCAATTTTAATGGTCGTTTATATACCCTTGTCGAGATGTTTTATGGAAAAAATGGAACAACTGGCGCACTCCTTATTACCTGCCTTCCTAAATTTCAATGGTAGCAAAGTTGGATGTTTAGTTGACTACATATCAGATTGAGAATCACTTTTGGATTTTAAGTATTTGTCAATTTCTTCTTCGAAACTCTGTAAGTCCGATTTTATAACGTCTTTTTCAATAAGAAAGAGTTTCCGGAAGTTTATTAGATGCTTACCTTTAGTACACTTACGAAGTCTCCTTCCTGAACTACAGTAACAATTTTGATGTAATTTGAGTGATTTGTTATCTGAAACTTGTATTAGTGCTTTAGCAACTTGAATAGCATCATCTATCTGTAAAATATCTTTATATGCTTCCATTATTCCTTGCTTGCCGTGGGAATATTCTTGACCAAAGTAATACCCGTTAATTTCAAAAAAAGAATTGTTCTCAAAGTATCTAATAACTATTTCATCAATAAAATCTAGTAACGATTTAATTTTTGTTTTTAGTAGAATTTGTGAAATGCCTCTTGTTGTTAAGCAGCAAGCTTTAGAGTCTGTATAGATATGCCTGTCCATTTTTATAGGAATGCGGCTTCCAACCTCATAAACAGTTGGGAAAAATCTAGGATATCTATCTAAATCAATTCGTACTTCATAGCTATCCCCATCTGGAAGGAATAGCTCACCACTTAGAGAATTGCTCTCTAAATGGTAAACTAAACTTTTATGTTTCGCTAAAACTTCTTTAATTTCGTGATTAACATCCATAAGGCTTCGGCTTTATGGTAGCTGCTTCTAGAGAGTTTTGTAGATGATTGCTCTTCGATGATTCATCTTTATCATCACCTAAAGGAAACCTAGTGCCAAACTGGTTATTTCTAAGTATTTCGGAAGCCTTTTTAAAGTTCTTTTCATCTGAAGCTTTAATACAATCATTTTTTAAACTCTTAAGAGCATTTAGAAAGTTAGATTTTCTAGTTTCACTATAATTTTCAAACACATCATCATTGGATGGTGTTGTGGGACGATAGCACTTGAAACCATTATATTTATTTAGCTCTTCATCTATTGCTATTACCGTTTTTCTGAAGGATTCGTCTAGATTATCAGCATCCACGTAGTTATTAGTTGCCAAAATTGTGAGCTCAAAACCACTCGGTAATTTCAAATTAGTGTTATTGGTTTCTCTGAAATTTTTCCAGGCTTTTAGACAGCGAACAATAGCCTCAAGTCTCGACCTCGTTTTCTTTTTAACATTAAACCATTCGTAAAATTCTTTTGGGTCACTTTCTAACCAACCTTTTGATTTATGGGCTAACTCAATCGTATCATTTTCTTTATAATATATGGGAATATCAATATGATGACCATCTGCAAAAACAACCCTAACACAAGTTGTTTTTCTAATGGAATCTTTACCAGTGTGGTTTTCTGTAGCCTTAAAAATCCAATCGTGCCAGGTATTTATGGATTGCTTCACGTCATCTTCATTTTTATAAATGAAGTATACACCATCATCTAAATCGTATTTTCTTTGGATGTTACCATCAGCATCATAAGTTACTATCGGATTAATAGTTGTATTCATTTCAAAGGAGCCTTGGCTACCAAATTTTGGTTGAATCTGGTCAGACTTATTTTCTTTGAACCATTTCTTAATCTTTTTCCTCAGCTCTTTTCTGCTCTTTTTTAATGAATCTTTTCTACCTTCATTAAGTTTGATTTCTTTATCAAACTTGTTGTATTCTTTATTTAGTACTGCCATTTAATATCTTCTTTTTAGTTCTTTTCCAACAAACTTAGCACTCATTATACCACAGGTTTGAGGATTTTTATTCGTATAATACTTTCCTTTTATAGAGCCGTCAAATAACTCTAGAACATTTGTCCCGTAATGCTCTGGTATTTCTAAAACTGAATTACCTTTATTGTGGTAATTCATAAAAATTGTCATATGTCCGAACTCATCTTTCCGTAGGCTTATAAGTTTACTTTCTGATTCTGATGTATCTCCAGCATTTGCATTGAAATAAGTTTTCAATTTTATTAATGAGCCTGTTTGTTCAATTTCAAGAGCAAATGACCTAGTCTCAGTGGTACCATCTAGATAACTATTAAAGGTGATTTCGCCTTCATAACGTCCCGATACATCTTCTACCCATAGCAACCATTTAAAAGGTTTAAACTTCCAAAGAAATTTATCTATACCTACGATTAAAATACCTAATAGAATTGTGGTCGAAGGGAATTGGTAATAATTTACGCCAATATCATCAACAATTAGTGCTACTATTTGAGGTACTAATGCACTTATAATTGTACCCGTAATAATAATAAATGGTACTATGGCCCCAGGCTTGTAATATTTCAAGTAATTTTTCTCCATATTTTATCCTTTCGATTGTTTTGGGTCATTAGCTCTTGGGTATGTTCTTTCTTCTTGAAAACCACCTTTGTTTTTGTGGATTTTTAAAGAACCACCGCCTTGATTTTTAATAAAATCTCTTGCAGCTTTGATAGCTTCTGTCTTATTAGCATCAATAACTTTTGAAGCGCGTTGTGCGTTCTCTTTTTTTAATTTGTACACGCCATCATCGTGTACCAAATGAAAATTTTCCATTCGTATTTAATTTTAATTATGTGGCTAACGTTTACAGACGATAGACCTAAGCCGCGAAAGGAAAGAGGAAATTTTGTGAAGAGAATATAACACGCTATATTTGCGCCACAAAAAATGAGGTAGTAACCTTTTCGTTTTACTACTCACTTGAATTCTAAAAAGTCCTTCCGGTCGAATGTTGGGACTTTTTTTATGCTTAAAATTTGACAACCTTCGTTCCAAACTGTTAAGGCTTTCTTAATTTGACAAGCTGGCATTACGGACTGCTCAAAAAACGGAAGGCGTAGATTAACAGTCTTTTATTGGCGTTGAAATACCTTTTTCCTGTTTTGTAGTGTGCTGACATAATTGCAGTTATATTGTTTTTTATTGATGATACAATGTTACGAGCAATGTGTGCGTAAGAAGTGCACAGTTATTATTAATCTAATAGTCTTTCAAAGAATTGATTTATTTCTACCATCAAGGATGTGAAATTGGAAGAGTCGTCCGCCTTAGTGTCAATAGTAGAAAGAACCTGATATGGAATAGAGATACAAACTTGAAAACCTAGAGATAAATAATAAAAAGTCCTGCCAGAATTAGTAAAATCGTTGTAATTAGATTTCTCACGCCAATCATATCCACTGACAAAATGGGAATCCAAAAACGCTTCGATGTTTGGCCACTTGTTTTTCTTTACTAGACCTGAATATTTCTCAAAATTTGCGGTAGTATTAATTTCAAGAACCTCAACAGAAGAATTGTAATTGATTGCACCCAGAAAGTTCCCTTGTATATGAGAAAATTTAATCTCGTTCGTTACATCTATATCGAAAGTGCCGAAACTGGTATTTATCTCCTTAATGTTTAGCCAGTCCCATTGATTATTGTAATAAACTGGCCATCCTTGTCCTTTTGTATTTGCAGGCCATAAAAAAACATCCAAGTATAAGGCATTTTTCCGCTGGTAAAACCACATTAAAATTTCATCTGCCCAATTCTTTTTAAACTTAAATCCTGAACGATTGGTTTTATTTAGTAATTCTAATTTTGACCCTGCACTTAAAATACAGGCTTCTAACCTTCGTATTCTTTTATCATTATCTACTTCATCAATAGATAAATTAACGAATGGCTCTACAGGCAGCCAATGAAGTTTGTGCTGTCGAATAAGGTTAATGAAGTTATCTGTAAAAACTGTTGGGGAAGTCGTAAACGCATTAAATGTATTAACCCTACTAATTTCTTCAAGCACTTGAGACCAAGAAACGCTTTTAATTTTTGTTAGTTTCTGGTCTATTTCTTTTTCAAATGCAACATATAGTTGATTGAATAATTGCTGTTTACAATTTTCGTTAGTACGCTTAACTTCAATCATAATTAGTATGTCACCAATACTTATTAATATATCTGTAACAGGGCTATAATTAGTATGCTGATTATAAGATAGGTGGAAGAAGTCGGATGTCTCTATCAATTCTTCTGTTAACATTATACCGTATACTCGACGCATACTTGTAGCCTGCAAATGAGTAGCAGATTTTTCAATATCTAAATGAACTTTTGACTCTCTAACTTTATTCGCTAGAAGATAGTTGTAATCTTGCTTTGAAATAATCAATTTCAAGAATTGATGCAAAAGAAGAGTGTCATTTTGTAAACATAAAACCAAAGCTCTACTGATATTTTTTTCTAAATATTCCGCAGAGTCGTTTTGGTTATAAAATTTAAAAAGATTAAGATGTCTATCCATACTAATTACTTCATCCCGCGTACTCGAGCATCATATAATTCGTTAAACCACATTGTTTTGAATAAAGAGTTTACTTTATCCTCGGTCATTTTATTGTAGAAATCGAGTTTTTTGTCAATGAAGTTTAATAGCTCATCATCTATCTCGTCGTTGAATTTATCTTTGATATTATCCTTAGAATTGGCTTGATTGAAAAATGACATCAACTCTTGATTTTGATAGATGTTTTCCTTCATTTTTCTAAATTCCACCTTGTCTTCTTCTGTGAGTTCAAGACCGTAGGTATCGTTAAGCACTTTGATAATTTTTGTTAAAAAATCGAATTCTTCATCTTGACCGCCGCCAGCTCCGCCTGGTTGTAAGCCTTCTTGTTTGCCATCACCAGTTTCTAAAGAGAGATTTGTTGTGTACTTGTGCTGAATCTTATAACTGTCCAATTCTACATCATTGACTACATCTAATGGTAAATTGCTTTTGGCATACGGTAACACTTTCAATAAAGCGTTTAAGAATACATATTGTTTTTCTAAATCTACATCTGTAAATGAAATGATTTGACTCAAAAAACGGTAAAACTTTATAAATGAGCGTGCCGCTGCCTTGAATTCGTTTTGGTCTTCTTCCTCTAACTCGTCTACAAAACGTGTAGAAATTCCTTGAAGAATAGGTTGCAGTTTTTCAAAATCATCATCTGTTGAGAAGAATATTTTCGCGAAAGCTTCTACCTCAGTTTCATAGTAGGCGTTGAATTGTTCAACTTGATTTAAACTGTCATAGACCGCATTTGGGTCTGTGAGATTTTCTTCTAGGATAAAGTTTTTGCCATAATATTGCTGAAAGTCTGCTTGTACATCTTCTGGGTCGTTTACAAAATCGAGTACCATCGTACTGTCTTTTCCTTTGTTACGACGGTTGAGACGTGATAAGGTTTGTACCGTACTGGTGCCGCCCAATTTCTTATCCACAAACATTGTGTGCATTAAAGGTTCATCAAAACCTGTTTGGAATTTATTAGCTACGATTAACAACCTGTATTTAGGTAACTTTAAAGCATCCGGAATGCTGATTTTACCACCTAAATCATTCATACTGGTTTCAGTGTATTCCTCTCCTGTATCATCATCACGCACAGTACCAGAAAAAGCAACTAGGGCTTCGTATGGTAACTTCATCTCACGCATAATGTCATCAAACTTTCGTTTGAAACGTACTGCGTGCAGGCGTGATTTGGTCACGAGCATTCCTCTTGCTTTCCCTTGTATTTGGTTTTGAGTTTCTGCCGCAAAATGCTCGAGTATGATGCGAGTCTTTTTTTCAATAGCGTGGTCTTGTAAGTCTACATAGTTACCCAGCACACGTACGGTTTTCTTTTTCTCGTACTCACTATCTTCTATGTCGCTGCGCTTTATAAGCTTGTAATAGCGTTTAAACGACATATAGTTCTCTAATACGTCTAGGATGAAGCCTTCTTTAATGGCTTGCTCCATCGAGTACACATCAAAAGGTGCTTTACCGCCATCTGGTTGTCTGGTTCCAAAAAGTTCTGTGGTTTTTGGCTTTGGCGTTGCTGTAAAGGCAAATTGCGAAATGTTAGGTTGTTGCCCTTTTTTCTCAATTTCTTCTGCGATGACCTCATCTAAATCTTTTCCTGGAGTATCTTTTTGTGCTGCTTCTTCTAGACTTAATGCCTTACGCATATGGCGAGAAGTTTCTCCGGATTGCGAGCTATGTGCCTCATCTATTATCACTGCATATTTTTGGTCTCGCTTCCGCGAAACTTCATCTGAAATGACAGGGAATTTTTGAATGGTTGTTATGATAATACGTGTCCCGTTTTCTATTTCTTTTTTAAGGTCTTGTGCCGTGGTCTTTTCATCCAGGTAGGCCACCATACCCGGAATGTTATCTAGCTGGCGGATGTTATCTTGAATTTGCTTATTTAAAACGCGTCTATCTGTTAACACAAAGATGGAATCGAATAATCCTTTTTGGTCGGTGTAGGTTTGATAGAAGCCGGAAAGACGATAGGCTAGCCAAGTAATGGTATTTGATTTACCTGAACCTGCCGAATGCTGAATGAGATAATTTTTACCCGTTCCATCTATTTTAAGTTGGTCTAGGATTTTGCGTACGGCTTTGAGTTGATGAAATCTAGGAAAAATTAATGCTGATGATTTCTTAGTATCTAGCTTCCTCGTTTTGGGATTGTACACCGTAGATTCATTTTCTTGCAAGTTTACATAGTTTTGCACAAGGTCCATTAGGGAATCTTTACGCAAAATATCTTCCCATAAATAGTACGTAGAAAAGCCCGTATTACTATTACTAAAATTAGTTAAACCTTTATTGAACGGCAAAAAGAAGGTGGATTTGCCCGCCAATTTAGTCGTCATAAAGACTTTTTCTGTACCTACCGCAAAATGCACGATACAGCGCTGAAACTCTAAAAGCGGTTCGCCTTTAGGGTCGCGGTCTTGCATATATTGTTTTATGGCATTGTGGTGGTTTTGTCTGGTAAGTGCATTTTTAAGCTCTGCCGTAGCTACTGGAATACCATTGATAAAAAAACCAAGGTCTATCTCATTGTTGTTCTTTTTGGAATATGCTAACTGGCGAATGATAGACAAACGATTTTCTTTATACCATTGCTCGTGTTCTGGTGTTTTGTTGTTTGCTGGCTGAAAGTAGGCAAGGTCTAACTTTATGCCATTCATTTTAATACCCTTGCGCAGTGTATCGAGTGTTTTATTGTTTTTAAGGCTCCTCTGAACACGCTCTATGATTTTATCATCTACTGCACTACCTAGTTGCTCTCGTAGATGGATATATTTTAAGCCTTGAGATAGATTGATAAAACTCAAAATCTCATTAGGGATAAGTGCTTTTTCTTTATCGTATTTTGAAGCTGGTACCAGATGGTAATCGTTTACACCACCTTCTTGCTTGCTTGCAGTAAGGTAGTGAACGATGTGGTCTTCAAAATGTATTTCTTTTGTGCCTCCTGCCATATACTTATGCGGTTTTAGGTTTCCAGTCTCGTACATCTATCTTGCCTGTAACGGCCTCGCTGATGATGGATTGACGGTATTCTTTTAGTTTTTGGATTGATTTCTCGAGGTTTTCAGATGTTCTTTTAATTCTGTTTATTCTAAAGTTGACCTCATTGAAAATTGAAACCTGCTCCTCTAATGATGGCAGAGGACAATAGATATCTCCTAAAATCTGAAGGTTAATACCGTCTCTTTTCTCACCACCACCCATATTGCGGATATTCAAATAATTCAACTCTAGCCACAACAATATAAATTCATTAAAAGCTTTTGTTTCTTGAATTGTAATTGCAGCCATAGATTGATTACAAGTAGCATCAAATTCTAACATCGCAGCCATACCTTTAGTCTTTCCTTGGCCAGCCAGAGCCGTCAAAATTGAACCCTTTTTCACCCACTTCGTACTACTATTTTCTAAGGCTTCTTCTGTAATAAATGCAGAAGCCTCTGTAATTCGTTTTTGATTTACAGTACCAGAATTTAACCAGGGTATAGTGCCATTTGTCCAAAAAGAATCATTTGTTGTACTAGGTGTGCCACCGGCAAATATTGATGCAATCCATTTCAACTTCACAACCTCCCAATGCTCAGGAATTTCACCCAACCATTCAATACCCGAATCTTTGAGTGGCGCGTTAGGGTTGAGGCCTTTTGTGACTGCCTCGTTAATGATGGCTTGTCGTTGCTCTTTGAGTTTTTCAATGAGTTGCTCTTTTTGAGCGATGATGCTATCTATAAGCCTGGTTTTGTGGTCTAAATAGTTTGCTATTTGGGTTTGTTCTTTTAATGAAGGTAAAGGTATTTTTATCTTTTCTTGGTCTGAAACATTAAAATTAGCAACGCCACCTCCACGTTTCATAATTGTCCAGGCGTGCTCCTTGTAAGCAAGAGAATTACATAAAAATTTTATAAATCTATTAAGAGCTTTTTTATTCAGTTTAATATGAGATAATGAGACATAAATTGCCATTTCTCTGTCATCTTCGTATATAGCAGTTTGCCCAATGTTAGAAACTCCTCCAACTCTTGCTTGTAATAAATCACCTCTTTCCAATTTATGATTAGCTGTAAGAGTTTTAAATAACTCATTAGTGACGAATTTCAAAGGCCTAAAAACAACTTTTTCTTCCTTAATATTTTGAGCGCTAAGAAATGGCATTCCAATCTCATCGGAATCTACATATTTTGGAGTGGCAGCGTGACCACACGTCATCAAAGTAGTTACATATTTAAATTTTATTGTTAACCAATCATTTGGAATGTCACCAATCCACTCGACACCGCTATCCTTATATGTTTCGTATCGCTTTATCATTAGGCTATCAAGTCTTTTAAGAGGTCTTTAATACTATGTTCTAGGTCAACAATCTCACTTTTAATTTCACTAGCCGGTCGTAAGGGTTTGTACTCATAGAAATATTTGGTAAAGTTGAGCTCGTAGCCTATACGTGTTTTATCATAATCTATCCAGGCATCTGGCACGTGTGGTTGTACCTCACGTTCAAAATAGGTTTCTACATCTTCGGTGAGCGGTACGCTCTCTGTATCACGCTTTTTACTGTCTGGTTTTGGGTTTCCGTTTTTATCTAAAAGTATATTGCCGTTATCATCGCGCTTCGGTTGCTCTACCGTGAGCTGGTAGTATCCAAAGTATTCGTTATCGTATATTTTACTGTATTCGCTTTCGCGAAAGCGTGTGTACTCGTCAAGCAATGCAGCAATGTGCTCGCTGGTGATTTCGTTACGCTTGTTACCCAAACTTTTTTTGTTGGGCTGGCAGAATAGGTGGCGTGTTTCTTCTTTTCCATTTACGGTTACAGTTTCAGTGGTGTTTCCATCAATGAGTTGAATTTTGCCTTTACGTTCCTTAGACTTTTTATTAGTTAAAAACCAGATGTAGGTATTGATACCAGTGTTGTAAAATAGGTCTTTAGGTAGGGCCACAATACACTCTAGCCAATCGTTTTCTATAATCCAGCGACGTATATCACTCTCGCCACTACCAGCGCTACCTGTAAACAGCGGTGAACCATTAGTTACTACACCTATGCGTGAGCCCTCGCGTTCCATTTTAGACAACATATGCTGTAAGAACAATAGCTGGCCATCGCTTACTCGTGGCGTGCCTGCATAGAAGCGACCTGCTGGATTTAAGGCTTCGTTTTCTATAAACTTTTTGTCCTTTTTCCAGGTCACACCGTAAGGTGGATTTGCCATCATATAATGGAAGGTCTTGCCTGCAAATTGGTCTTCGCTAAAGGAATTCCCGTGCTTGATGTTGTTTGCTTCTTCACCTGTAATTAAAGCCTCAGACTTGGCAATGGCATAAGATTGCTCGTTGAGTTCTTGACCATAGGTAACGATGTCTGGTTTGTGAGGACTATCAGCGCAAACCTGTTCTAAGATGTATTTTTTACCTAGATTGACCATACCACCGGTACCACAGGCTGGGTCAAAAATGGTACGTATGATTCCTGGTTGAGTAAGGGCTTCCTTTTCGCCAGCGAAAAGAAACGTATTCATAATTTCAATGACATCACGAGGTGTAAAGTGCTCTCCTGCAGTCTCGTTAGATTGCTCGTTTGAGATGCGTATGAGCTCTTCAAATACATAACCCATACCGTGATTGTCAATCGCCTCAGTATGTAGGTCTATTTTACAAATGGCATCTACCATCTCGTATAACAAACGGTTTTTAACCAATCGTGCTACGATTTTATCGAACTGGAAACTTTCTAAAATCTCGCGCACTTCTGGATTAAAGCCATTGAGGTAATTGTTGAAATTAATCTCTATGTATTGCGGCTCGTCTTTGAGTGAGTGTAAGGTATGCTTTGAAGTATTGTAAAACTTCAGGTTACCAGCTGCTTTGCGTAATACCGGTACAAGCTTATCGTCAGACAGTTTGTCTTTAAACTTATTATGTGCGTCACGAACCTTATCATTCACAGGCTCGAGAATACAATCTAAACGGCGTAATACGACAAAGGGTAATACGACATCGCCAATTTCATTTTTCTTAAAAGCATCACGAAGTACGTCGTCTGTAATCTGCCAAATAAATCCTACTTCTACTTTATTATTCTTATCACTCATTGTTTGTTATGCTTCTTTGTTGTTGTTTGACTTTGCAAATATGGGTTGTATGTGTGCGATGGTTGTGCACAGGTTAAAAATTTAAATAGTTTGAGACTTTATCGCCTTGATTATAAGCTACTTCATTTGCATTGTTGAAATCTATAATATTTTGAAAATCACTAATTAAATCATTAAATAGTTTATGGTTTTCACTGCTTGCGAGGCTTGAAAATGATATTTCAACACCTTTACTTAGCAAAACTCCTTTATCATTCCAATAATTAAATGTATCACCAGAATAAACTCGTTTATAGTTCGTGAGAATTGTTCTGTCGTGTCCTCTTCTTGTTTTTATAACGGTAACATTTGGTTTAATACCAGTACTATCTTTTAATCCTTTAATGATTGCTGTCGTAATTTCCTGGTCTGAGTAGGTTGTATATTGTGGGTTAATAAATACAATTGCATTTACTCTTACAAAAGATTTACTGCTTAAATTTCTTAAGCTCTCAATTGTATTTTGTATGGTTTCATCCCCATCCTTTTGTGCAAACAAATATGGGTCGGCGATAATTATATCGGTAAGAGGTAGAGAGATATCGGATATGTCATCCCAACAAGTAAATCCTTGTTCTCCTATTCTGTATTTTTTTTCAAAAAGATAATCGTCTTGATTAAAAAATAATGCTCGGATACTTTCGATTTCTTCACCAGGTTCTGCTATAACGACAGAACCAGTATTTTTTAATTTGGTTGTATCGTCATTGTCAATCCAATAAACAGAGGATAGCTGACTACTATCAAAAGTATTTGTAGTATTTGCTTTTAAAGCTCCAGAGGGAAATTCATTGTCAAATGTCGTATAGGTCGTTCCTACACCTTCTGTTAACTTTCTTGCTAAAGACATAAATTGGTCATTATCTCGCAGTTTGGTTTTAGGAAAATTAAAGTGTACGTTAAGTTGACGTTTTAGCAGCTGCATACAGTCTGAGAAGAATTCATCTTCATACCTGCTTAAAAATGCATTTAGATTTGTTTCGTTAATATATATATCCATCTTAAAACATATCAAATACTAGGTCTGCACTTACATCGAAAAAACCTGGACGGAATTCATTACTAAATTTACCATCTTTTCTGTATCTCATTTGGTAGGGTAAATCTCCCTTTTCTTTGGGAAAATAATATACCTTGAACGGATTGGTGTTGAGTTCGTCGTTTTCATCAAATTCTAATTTCTTAACCAGTGCCTGAGATTTTCTTATCAAATATTCTGAATGTGTTTCTACCAAGAAGTTAATATTGTATTTAGAAACACTTAGGAACAAATCACAAAGTTTAGATTGTAATCCTGGATGTAGATTGAGTTCAGGTTCTTCTATAAGCACCGTTGGAACATTTTTATTTTCATTCTTCTTATCAAAGAGAATAGTTGCCAGCTTTAAAATCAAACTCATTATCTGCAGCGAGCCCATTCCTTTGTCTGATAAGTGATTTTGAGCACCGTCCTCGGATATGTAAAACTCATAAGCTTCACCAGCATAAAATTTGATAGAAAAATCCTCACCCACTTCAAATTCCTTCATCCAATGCTTTACAAATTTTTTAGATTCTGCTTTATCATCTAAGCCGGCTTGCTTAAAATGATGTATAGCTTGTGCAAGGTCATTATTTTTGTCTCTCAATGCGAACAATGCCGATTGCTTACTTGGGTTTGCAGGTATATACTGAAAGTCTTGTGAATTGATGAGATTGCTAACTTTTTCTGCCCATCTTCTGAGCTTAGAACCATTCTGATATACCTCAATTGAATCTGGATTGAATTCGCTATCTGTGTTGTCCTTAGACTTCTCTATATCTTTTTTATATTGTATTTCATTAAAGTGAAGTACAATGGCAATGAACTCTTGAATCATAGTGTCTTCAGATAAGACAACGTTATATTCATCCTCGTCCTCTTCCTCGACATCATACATCTGACCAACTCGTAAGAATTGAAGTGGATAATTTACATTGTAATCATAAGATTCATCTTCTGTTTTTAAAGGAATAGATACTTCTATTTTATCAATTTGTTTCTTTAAGGAATTTCGTTTGTCGTTTAAAGTCAGGTATTCTTTTGAAGCTTTTGAGGGTAACTTTGAGATTTCTTCTTCAATGTCCTGCAAGTCTCCTGATAGTTCAACCATTGTATGCACTAAGTCTCTTTTGTTAGAATCAACATTTTTTTGAGTCTTTCTTAGATTGATATTCTTATTGGTATAATCTACTGTCAGTGATATACCTTCAACCTTATCCTCAACATCAAAAGACAAAACATTTGCTTTGGTTGAATTGTCTTTTCCAGAAATGACTACAGTAAAATAAATATTGTTTAGAGACAAGGTAAATTCAATCTGGTTAGATTCAGACTTGTTGTTCTTTGCTCTACCAAAGGTTACAATATTTGCATCTTCCAATACTGCACTATCAAAAGAAAATGTATTGTGAAGCTGCTCCTTTAGATAATCCATCATCAAAAGCTGAGCTTTGACCATTGTGGATTTACCAGAATTATTACGGCCTACCAGATATGTAATATCCCCAAATTTGAGGATTGGGAAATCCGGAAACCTCCTAAAGTTTTTAAATCCAATCCCTTTTGTTTGTTTACCTGTCTTCATAATGCAAAACTATTTTTTATGGATGCAGTGTATCTGCATTGTTATAATTGGCTCGCATTTGATTTATGCGTTCCGTTATTTTCGTTCTTAACTTCTGGGGCTCAATTACCCTCACTTTTTCTCCAAATTGTAATAATGTACTCTCTAACTCGTAATTCAGCATCACCGAGAGTTGAATAACTATTTCTGATTCATTTTTTGATATTACTCTTTGCGAACCGTGCATGGGTTTAGTCTCTATATACGGCCATAAACTTAAATCTATTTTTACCAGTACCTTTTCAACTTCATTCTCACTATCGTAGGTAACACCGAGTATATCCTCAAAATATTCACGGAAATCAATGTCCGTAGGAATATAGGTCTTGTTGACTTGTGTTATATCTTCGATTCTATCTAGTGCAAGGTTCGTTATGTTTTCATATTTTGGATTCCTACCAAAAATGAACCATCTGTTGTTGTATTGTTTGAGATAATAAGGGTGTAATTCAATGTCAATAGCGTTGTTCGATTTAAAGCTGTTGTAGTTAATCCCTAATACCTTTTTATTGGTAATCGCGTGGTACAATGGCTGGATAAATTCTTTTCCTTTCAGAAATTCATTTTCCTCAAATTCAATCACTTGATTTGCATCTGTGCCCAACTGAAATGATGCCTCTAAACGCGTTGCCATTCCTTGAATCCACTCAAATTGCGGTAAGCCTTTGAATCTGTTTAATGCAATTAAAGTCTCTTTAAGTTCTAGTGCTTCATCCTCGGTAAGAGGTTGATTATTGATAGAGAAATTTACATCATCGTAGTAGTAATATACTTTACGTCCAATCTTGTCTTTTTCAATGGGTGCATTGTATCCCGCTTCACTCATCATAAAGCTGATATCATCGTAAATCTGTCGCCTTTTTACACCTTCAGGATTTCCAGTATGATTATACAAAGCGGTTTGACACGCATCAATAAGGCCTTCTATGAAATAGTGCTTCGCTTTATTACGAAAACATCTATTTAATGCTTGATATCTTATTATTTGGTGTTTGCTTTGTGGCATTTATGATTACTGTTTTTTAGTTTAGATTTTCAATGATTTCTTTTTTAAGCCACTCAAAAGCTGCTTCTTGATTATAGGTTACTTCTGAACGAAGTAGTGCTTCCATATCTCCTGTGAAATCTGGGTTGTTTTCTTTTTCTTCTATGTTGATTAGAAACTCTTTTTGAGTAGGTACTTTACCCACAGAGAATTGCATATACGCATTATAGCATTGGATGATTTCATCAATATCTACTTGCTGATTTAAACGTGCATAATCCAAATCGAAGAGGTCTCGACCTTTACTTCTTTGATACAATGCACGTAGCTTCGTGCCTAGTAATTCGTTAATGCTATATGTTCGAATATTGGCTGAGCCTGAGAACCACTCGCTTTCTATTTGAAAAGGAAACTCTACCCAAGGCAATACATTAAAATGCTCTTTGCAGTTGATTTCTAGTTTGAGACGCAGCGGTATGTTTTCATATTCTGAGTTGAAACGATACAATGCTTTTGCTCCGTGTACGCCAATCTTAGTCCTTCTTTCCTGCTCAAAAAAGGTGATGACCTCACCAATACGTTTCAGAATTGGTTTAATAGGGCCTGGCTTTACTTGGACGAGGTCAATATCTTCAGAATATCGTGGTGCAGGATTGAGGTACAATTTGTGTAAAGCGGTACCGCCTCTAAACGCCAGGTTTTCATTTAAGAAGGGGTCTGAGAATATTTCTACAAGGGCTCTACTTATGATTAAGTCCTGCTCCACTTGGGAAAACACTTTCCAAGGTGCTTGTAATTGCCATTGCGCTATATAAGGTCTTGGAATCATAGGTCGCTTTCCATTTTAATATTTACATCCACTTTCCAACGATTATCTACTGCTCCAGGTTTCTCTTTAGACCTCGGACTCAAAAGGGTCGGGTAGAACTTTAATCGTTTGAGGTGGTCATAAAGTATTTCTATGTTTTGAGAATTTCCATCAACTTCTTCTAATATAAAGCCAAGGCGTTGCAATACACTCTTATGCGGATACCATTCTACTAACTTTAAAATATCCTCTTTAGTAATTACCTCGCTCAACTCTTCAATTACCGACAGCATTCGATTGATACCGCCTATTTTAGACTGATGGTATAGTAAATCGGCTGCTGTAAGAGCTGGGCTTGAAATATTGAACATTCCAGCATCACTTTTACGCATTATGATGTTTGCTTGTGGCCACTTTTGAGTGGTAATAAAGTCTATGTTAATATTATTACGTGATATATCTAGCAACGGCTTGCCATTGTTTATGACATATTCCTTTTGAATTTGTTGATGCGCGGCACCGTGAAAACGGGCGGCTGAATACAAACCAACGTAATAGTCTCGTTCCAAAAATTTATAAAGTTTATTGATGTACAACTCAATGGGTAGTTTACCCATCTTTGAATAACGCGGTGGAATAATCAAATAAAAATGATGCCGTAACGATAAAATGCTCCCTTTTTCAGTAGCGTATTTAAGGTCGCTTACTAATGAGGTTTCAGACTTATCTGCATACATCCTAACGACTTCATCATACGTAAAGGCATAATTTTCAAGTGATAATTGATTGTTAATAAAAGCTGATAAAGTCAATCTTAGTAAATTTTTAAGAAAGGTAGTAAAAATCACCCTTTTTCTCGAAAGTTTACTAAAGTATTTTATATTTAAATCGCTTTACATACATTTAAAATTTATTATGAACTCCTTTTTATTTGTTCCGATAACAAACAACGTTCTAAAACAGCTGAAGACTACTTTGCTGAAAAGTATCCCGAACACAAATTCCGAAGTGCCGGAACAAACAGTAAAATTTGCATAAAGGAAGGCACTACTGAATTAACTGAAGAATTATTAGAATGGGCAGACAAAGTCTTTGTAATGGAAAAGAAACATTTTGACCAGATTAAGAGACATACTGGGTCAACATATTATTCAAAGATTACAGTATTACAAATTCCTGATAGTTACAAGTACTATGATTCTGATTTGATAGCACTTTTAGAAGAGAAGATTGCTTTCTAAAATTACCATTATTAGTATGAATATCCTAAAGTGCATCAAAAAGACTATTATAATGGTCTTTTTACAAGTTCTTTTTCTCTTACCCCAACACAAAAATATTTTTCCATATAATACCTTATAATTCCTATCTTTAAAATCAGATTTTTGATAAGAAATAAACCCCAATGAAAAACTTCCTACGCGCCCTCCTCCAAATTATAGAAGAAGTCTACAATGCCTCTCGAAAAAGTAGCAGACCTAGAACCTGGCACCAGCATGTGGTGCCGTATAAAAAAGGTTGGGCGGTACGCCGTGAAGGAAACAAACGCGTGACCTCAGCACATAGAAAACAATCTACTGCCATTAATAAAGCCAAACGCATTGCCAAAAAACGCAACGCAGATGTCATTATCCATCGAGCAGATGGTACCATTAGAGATCGCATTAATTATGACTAGAAAGCCAAAACGGTAGTCTTTGTTGTGTAACACCTAGTTTTCTGGTGCGTCTTATATATACCACCAAAAACTACGTTATGAAAACTCTTTTCTCAAGTATTCTTGTATGCCTCCTGCTCTTTTCTTGTTCGACCGACAAACAACCCGATGTATCGTATACCTTACATCATAGCTTAAAAGACAGCACAGCAATCCTTACCATACAAGCCAGATGCAAAGCATCTGCGTCAGGAACTACCATACTTTTATTTCAAGACAGAGCTTGGGGAGAAGACAGTCTCCAAAACGTCATTACCTCTATGAAATTAAAAGATGTGCAAGGTGAAATTAAAAAAAATAGAGACAGTAATTGGATAGAAATACAACACCCAAAAGACCTCAAAACACTCACCTTCGAGTATACACTAGTACAAGACACAAAAGGACCGTTAACTTCTAGAAAAACCTACAGACCTATTGTACAACCCTCCTATTTTCACTTCTTTTCTCACAACGCTTTTGTGTTGCCAAAAGAACTTTCTACAGCAAAAAACACTCCCTTCTCTTTAGCATTAACATGGAAAACGTTTCCAGAAGACTTTGCCTTTCAAAATAGTTTTGGGGTGCAAGAGCGATCACAATACCTGCCTGCTATCACCGAATCTGAATTTCATAGCGCAGTATTTGTTGGAGGAGATTTCAGAATACACAAGATACCTATCGAAAATAACACGGTAGCCTTCGCCATTCGCGATACTTGGGAAACCATACCAAATGATTCTCTGTTGGTAAACCTTTTAGAAAAAACAGTACGCTCGCAAAGAGCCCTTTGGCAAGACCACACACAACCCTATTTTTCGGTTACCATGATTCCTACGGTTCAAGAGCGAGGCAGCAGTTTTCAGGGCACGGGCTTAACAAATTCCTTTGCCGTAAATGCTTCCAACAACAAATACTTAGAATTTGACGGTCTCATGTATTTGTTCAATCATGAGTTAATTCATAATTGGACAGGACATATCATCAAAAATGAGGACGAGGAAAGGCAATATTGGTTTAGTGAGGGATTTACAGAGTACTATGCGTTTAAAAATATTACGACCTCTAACATTTCAGAAAAAGACAAAAGCTACTTCATAGAAAATATGAATACCACCATTAAAAATCTATACACCTCTCCGGTAAGGGATATGCTCAATGCCGATTTTAATTACGAAAGCTTTTGGGCGGGTGGTATGGATATTCAAAAACTCCCCTACTACCGCGGCGCCTTGTTTGCCTTTTACCTTGACAATAAAATATATCAAGACAGCCAAGGAAAACAGTCTCTAGATGATTTAATGCTAGCCATTAAGGAAGATGCGCTGTCAAAAGATCAAAAAATAAACAGCGACTATTTCATACAAAAAGCCAATACTTTTCTCAGTGAGGATCTTCGTCCATTTTTTGACAAACACATCACCAACGGAATCCCTATGGATTTTGAAATGCTCTATACCGATTTTGGGTTTGCCTATGATCCCAAAGCCACTGTTTTTGATCTCGGATTCGAATTTACAGAAGATAAAAAAGGTATTGCAAGCATCGATGAAAACTCTAATGCCTATAAAGCTGGCTTGCGCAAGGGAGATGTGCTTACCGCTATAAGTTATTATATGGGAAGCACCGACTATAAAGCCGAATTTAAAAAGCTGGTGGGCACCAAAGAAGAAAAGGTAAGCTTCTACCCTGTTACAGAAGCAGCCATCCCTTTGCTAAAAGACACAGCAAAAAACAAGGAAAAGCTACCTTTTTAAAGAATATAATGCATTCATAATTAGCAGCTTATTGCATTTTTAATTTAAAAAAAACAACCTTAAAAGCCAAATTCTTTCTCAGCAACAGGATCACAAGCATCTACTTGCTGTATCGATTTTACATCTGTAACCACCCAGTGTTCTTCTAATAGAGAAGAATAACAAATTCTTATTTTTAAGTCATCGATGTATTTTTCAAACAGGCGCGTTTCTTGGTTCCATTTTAGAAAAATAAGGTTAATTTCTTCTTTAGGAGTAATCATTTCATCTCTAATATTCCCTGCCGTTCTAATCATAGAATAATCAATCTTAGCCTTGGGAGCTAAGGATTTCAAAACATCCTCCCAGCTGTTAAAATACATACTATCATTATAAATTTGATACGAATTAATTTTCGCCAATCCGTTACCACTATTCTTTAGTACAATCCCAAACCCCTTCGAATTATAACTCTTACCAATGGTAACATAAGGTAACATCGTAGCCTTTTGCTGCACACGCATAATACGCACTTCTTGTACAGAAATAAACAACGCACAAGCACTTAAAAAAACAGCACTCAAGGCAACAATTAAATTTATATTGGTCTCTTTTAATTTGGAAATAATTGTATGTAGTAGTTTCATAATAGTTCTATTTTTTTCTTCGGAAATGTTAGTTGATTTTATTTGTTGATGGTATGAAGAGGCGTTGTTAACAACCTAAGCTGCTTTAGTTTTTTTGCCCATAAGAAATCCAATCCAAAACGGCCAGACCCTTGTACCAAACTGTAGATAGCAACCCATAAAAAACCAAAAGCTGGCAACATCCCCCAAACACCCTGATCCCATTTTTGAAGAAAAATAGCTCCTAACATGGTGCAGCAAATAAAGAACGCTGCAAATCGAGTTTTAACACCTACTACCAATAACAAACCTCCAATAGCTTCACTCCCTGCTGCCATCCAGGCAAAAAACAAAGGAAACATGGCAAAGACACCTCCAAAATTAGCAACGTCATCTACAAACCAATTAGAAACTTCAAACAGCGAGAGATTTTTGTCAGATGGAGTCCAAGGCATTCCAAATTTTGAGGCCCCAAAGTCAAAGGCTAAAAGGAGACCGCAAATAATTCTAGGAATGGTTACCAATACATCACTTAGGATAGAAGTTTGTGTTACAGGTGTAATTAATTTTTCGAATACTTGTTTCATGTTATTATCATTTATTTGTTGAACAGTACAAAAGTGTAAAACAAACAAACAAAGTAGGATTCAAATCATTAAAACAGCGTCTCAAACACGAATTGAGACGTCTCAAAAATCATAAAATACTTATTTTGAGTTAGTTATAAATTGCGTAGGAGAACAGCCTTCTAACTTCTTAAAGACTCTATTAAAGGTGGGTTTGCTATTAAAACCGCATTCAAAAGCGATTCCAATTAAAGATAGGTCTGCTTGTTTATTAGCCAAGAGCATTTCTTTTACGGCAGCAATTCGATAACTATTAATGAAGTCATTAAATTTTAACTGAAACCCCTTGTTGATGACTTCAGATAATTCTTCTCGAGACATGCCCATTTGCTTAGCCAAAGTCACCAATGTAATATCGGGGTCCAAAAAAGACTGCTCCTTTTCAATAAAATCCGCTAAATGTTCCTTTTTTTTCAAAAGAGCAGTTGTTAGCGCTTCAGCTTTTTTCTCTGTTGCTATAACTTCTATTTTTTGAGAAGGTTGCTTATTAAAACTGAAATTTTCGTAAGAAAACCCTAGGTCTTTTAAAGATCCTACAGGTGTAAAATAACCTTTTATGGCAATGTAAATGATAGCAATTGCCGAAAAGAAATGATACCACCAAGATTGTATCCAACTTAATTCCACAATACTAGTATCTATAATACTTTGCACACTATTAAAGACAAACAAAAAGGCATAAACAATTAAAAAATTTCGCAACCATTTAAGCGCAACGGTGTGCGTGTTTGAAAAGAAATCTTGAATCTTATGTTTGTAGCTAAAATACATCTGAAAAGAAAGCACCAAGTAAACAACCATTTGCAACATCGAAAACAAACTAACAATAGGATTGAGATACGGCCATTGAAAATCTGTCACCATAGCACCGTTTTGAACTTCAGAAAAATTTGCAGAAGAAGCATCTGTAAAGTAGATAAATAATTTAATGCCTAGATAAACAAACCAAGGGATAAAATGCAACAAATCGCGCCTAGAAAACTTAAAAACACTACTGGTAACAGCCTTTACATAAAAATAGAGAAAAGGAGCTAGCACTAAAGAGAGTTCGAATAAAAAGTAATTAATTTTTGTGGTTCTATACGTGTCATACCAACTCATAAAACCTATAGTGTATGAGGTTCTATCATAGCAGGTAATTAAAATGATAAGCACTAACAGGAGATCAGATACTGCACGTTTTTTAATGTATCTTTTTAGCAACAAACCTGCAAAAAATAAGCCTTGTATGATAAGAATTAATAATGGCGTGCTGTATAAATTAAAATCTGGAAAGGCAGCTAAAAACATGTATGGAATTACTTTTATATTTTTTTATAAATGTAATTGAAATATTGATGAATTCTTATCATGTATTTTTGTTTAACTTTAACATAATTTAATTAAACAACCTGTATTTTTATAATTCATATAGGCAGTGTATTTTGCCTATAAAAAAAATCAAGATATGTTTGGATTGTTTAAAAAGAAAACTGAGAAAGAAAAATTGCAAGAGCAATATCAAAAACTCACCAAAGAGGCTTTTGATCTTTCTAAAACCAATAGAAAACTAAGTGATCAGAAAGCCTTTGAGGCCGAAGAGGTCATGAAAAAATTGGAAGCCATTAGTAAATCTTCTGCATAAATCATGGCAACTGCAGCTACTGTTTTTACAGAAAGAGAACTAGACCGCATTATTGAAATGGCTTGGGAAGACAGGACGCCTTTTGAAGCCATCAAATTTCAGTTTGGGGTACCCGAAAAGGAGGTCATAAAAATCATGCGCGGTACGCTTAAAGAATCGAGTTTTAAGCGTTGGCGCAAACGGGTCAATAGTGGCGTGAGCCAAAAGCATCTTAAAAAACGTAATCCAGACATCACTCGTTTTAAATGTACGCGACAACGCCAAATTACAGGCAATAAAATTAGCAAACGATAAATGCAATTATTTGATACAGACGAATTACTTTTCCCTTTGTCTTATGCTGAAATTTTACAACGAATAGATACATTAGATCCCGTAAACTATGGAGCTACTCGAAATTTCGTCAACGGCGCTGTTAGCTATTTGTCCCCATACATTTCAAGAGGTGTTATTTCTACCAAACAGGTTTTAGATCGTGTATTGGCTCGTGGCTATCAACCAGCTCAGATAGAAAAATTTATTCAAGAACTTGCTTGGCGTGATTACTGGCAACAGGTTTGGATTGCCAAAGGTGATGCCATCAATCAGGATTTAAAAAACACGCAACACCCCGTTGCAAACATGGCTATTTCAAAAGCCATTGTAGAAGGCACCACCGGCATTACCGCCATAGACGATGCCATCACGAATTTTTATAAAACTGGCTATTTGCATAATCACTTGCGGATGTACATTGCTGCCATTGCATGCAACATGGCGCAAAGCCACTGGAAAAGGCCTGCACACTGGATGTATTATCACCTACTCGATGCAGATTGGGCGAGCAATGCCCTCAGCTGGCAATGGGTAGCAGGCGCCAATGCCAACAAGAAATACGTAGCCAACCAAGACAACATTAACAAGTATTGTTTTAGTTCACAAAAAGATACTTTTTTGGATGTGCCCTATGAGGCTTTTGCTACCATGCCTATTCCAGAGGTTTTGCAAGAGACTACGCCAATAGAATTTAAAACGCCACTTTCTGACACTACAGAATTAAAGGTAGATGCAGCGCTTCCCACCTATATTTACAACAGTTACAATCTAGATCCCTTATGGGACGAAGAGGTCCATGCCAATCGTATTTTGCTGTTAGAACCTTCGCATTTTAACCAATATCCTGTATCACAGAAAAGCATAGACTTTATCACGAACATTTCCGAAGCAAACATTCCAAATATTCAAATCTATGTGGGCGAATTTCAAGAACTGCTTGCTGCGTATACCTTCGGAAACATTCATTACAAAGAGCATCCTTTAAATACCCATTACCAAGGCACCGAATCCCCAAGAGATTGGATGTTTGATGTGCAAGGCTACTTCCCATCCTTTTTTGGCTTTTGGAAAAAATGCAAAAAACAACTGCGCTATTGAAAAAACAAACCATCAATATCGTTTGGCTAAAAAGAGATCTACGCACCCAAGATCATGCACCTTTGTTTGCTGCCGAACAAACTGGAATCCCGTACCTCATTGCATATGCTTTTGAACCTTCCTTAATACACTACCCAGATACTAGCACAAGGCATTTGCAATTTTGCTATCACAGTATTCTTGCCATGAACAAGACGCTAGCATCATTTCAAAGAGAAGTGACTGTGTTTTACACAGAAGCAGCAGCAATGTTTGAATACTTGCAAGAACAATATGCAATACAACACATTTTTAGTTACCAAGAAAGTGGCACAAAGATTACCTACGATAGAGACAAAAAATTGGCGCGCTATTGTAAGCAACAAGACATTGTTTGGCAAGAGTTTCAGAGAGATGGTATTATACGAGGCATCACAAACAGAAACCAATGGAACACAAAATGGCATGCCACCATGCACCAGCCCGTCATTGTAAATCGGTACAGTACTGCATCACTAGAAACGCAAAAGCATCCCTTCCCGCTCCCAGAAGTCTTACAACATAAATGGAGTGCATACCCAAAACAATACCAACCCGCAGGAGAGCAAAACGCTTGGCGGTATATAACTTCTTTTGCCGAAAAAAGAGGCGCTAATTACCAAAAACACATCTCGAAACCTCATGAAAGTAGAACGGGTTGCAGCAGACTCTCCCCCTATCTCGCTTGGGGAAATATGAGCATTAAACAAGCTTTTCAATACATAGGAACGCATCCAAACGGAACGGCAAACAATCGCGCCTTCTCTGCCATGCTTACCCGCTTGCATTGGCATTGTCATTTTATACAGAAGTTTGAAGTGGAATGCCGCTATGAAACACATTGCATCAACCAAGGCTACGAACTATTACCGCATTTAAAAAACGAAGCCTATATCAAAGCCTGGAAAACAGGCGCAACAGGCTATCCATTAATAGATGCTTGTATGCGTGCGCTGGAAGATACGGGTTGGATTAATTTTAGAATGCGTGCCATGCTGGTTTCTTTTTTAACTTTAAATCTAGACCAAGATTGGCGTGAAGGCACCTATCATTTAGCGCGACTCTTTTTAGATTACGAACCTGGGATTCATTATCCGCAGTTTCAAATGCAGGCGGGCACTACTGGAATTAATACCGTTCGATTGTACAATCCTGTAAAGAATTCGCAGGAACACGATCCAGAGGGTGTCTTTATTAAAAAATGGATTCCAGAACTTCGAGAGGTTCCTATTTCTTACATTCATGCCCCTTGGGAAATGTCTGTAATGGAGCAAGAGTTTTGCGGCGTGTACATTGGCAAAGACTACCCTGCTCCTATTATACCACTGCAAGAAAGTGCTCGCAAAGCAAGAGAAAAAATTTGGGGACATAAAAAGCACCCTGCCGTACAAAAAGAGAAAAAACGTTTGTTACATACCCACGTAAATAGAACACACAATGATCTACACTAAAGAAGCCATTACTGCTATGGATCGCGTTGAGCGACTCAAGCTCATCAACTCGGTCACGGGTATCAAACCTGCCAATCTCATTGGGACCATCAATGATAAAGGGCAAACCAACCTTGCTATTTTTAGTTCAGTAGTTCATTTGGGGAGCAACCCGGCGCTTATTGGTTTTATTTCGAGACCTCAAACCGATGCTGTAGGACACACCTACAGAAACATTTTAGAAAATGGTTCGTATACCATCAATCATGTACATCCTTCTTTTGTAGAACGAGCACATTATACCTCAGCAAAATTTGAAGAGCACCTATCAGAGTTTGAACGCTGTCAACTTTCCGAAGCATACCACGACAATTGCAAAGCGCCTTTTGTAAAAGAAAGTACCTTTAAAATGGGCATGCGCTTTAAGGAAGCCATTGATATTCCTATAAACGGGACGGTATTGGTGATTGGCGAAATAGAACAACTTATCTTACCAGATGCTGCTGCTAGAGAAGAAGACATCAACCTTGAAAACACACATAGTGTGGGGATTTCGGGTTTAAATAGTTATTATTCTTTGCAAAAAATAGCGAGCTATCCGTACGCGAAGGTTTCAGAAACTCCCGATTTTTGCTCATGAAAAAAGAACATCTACCGCAAAAAATGTGTCCGGTATGCGAGCGTCCGTTTTCATGGCGCAAAAAATGGGAAAAAAATTGGGAAGAAGTGCGCTATTGCAGCAAACGTTGCAGTGCTAACAAATCAAAAAAGAACTCATAATTTATGGAAGTACAGCTTATTTTTCCGCATCAACTCTTTAAGGACTCGCCATTAGTGCGCGAGCATGCAACCATATACCTCGTAGAAGAATATTTGTTTTTCAAGCAGTATCCCTTTCACAAACAAAAAATTGCCTTTCATAGAGCGAGTATGCAATGCTATGCTGACCAACTTCGGAAATATGAGCACCTCACCCTGCATTATGTGAAAGCCATAGAAGAACGATCGGATATTCGGAAGCTCATTCCCGAATTGAAGCAACAAGGCATCACAAAAATTCAATACATTGACCCTACCGATTACTGGCTAGATAAACGTATACAGGAGGGTTGTGCAGCCCAGGAAATTTCCGTAGAGAAACTAGAGAATCCCTTATTTTTAAACACACCTACCGATCTCGCTTCATTCTTTAAACCCGAAAAAAAGAAATTTCACCAAACTACTTTTTACAAAGAGCAGCGTAAAAAAAGAGACATTTTACTGGAGTCAAATGGAGATCCAATAGGCGGAAAATGGACCTACGATACCGAAAACCGCAAAAAGTATCCTGCCAAGAAAACACCACCATCGATACAATTTCCAGACGTAGATGCGTATTACAAAGAGGCAAGTAGTTATGTAAACACACATTTTAAAGAGCACTTAGGGTCGCTCACAACATACGCCTTATACCCTACTAATTCAATAACAACAAAAGCTTGGTTACAACAGTTTTTTGAACAACGTTTCTTAGAATTTGGAGTTTATGAAGATGCCATTGTTGCCGAGCAATCGATATTAAATCATAGTGTGTTGACGCCAATGCTCAATGTAGGGCTAATAACTCCGGAAGAAATAATAGATTCCTGTTTAACATATGCCAAAGAAAACAACATTCCTATCAATTCTACCGAGGGTTTTGTGCGGCAAATTATAGGTTGGCGAGAATTTATACGAGGCATGTATGAAGCAAAAGGCTGCGAACAACGCACGCAGAACTTTTGGGGCTTTACCCGAAAGATTCCAGCTTCGTTTTACGATGGTACTACTGGCATTCCGCCTATAGATACGACTATAAAAAAGCTTTTAGAAACAGGGTATTGCCATCATATAGAACGCCTTATGGTGTTGGGGAATTTTATGGTCTTATGCGAATTTGATCCAAAAGAAGTCTACCGTTGGTTCATGGAATTGTTTATTGACGCGTACGATTGGGTAATGGTGCCTAATGTGTATGGTATGAGTCAGTTTTCAGATGGTGGCTTATTTGCAACCAAACCGTATATAAGTGGCAGTAATTATTTAATGAAAATGAGTAATTACAAAAAAGGAGATTGGCAAGCCACCTGGGACGGACTGTTTTGGAATTTTATGGACAAGCACCGTGAATTTTTCTTAAAAAACCCTAGACTCTCCATGCTGGTAAGAATGTATGACAAGATGCCTCCTGAAAAGAAAGTAACGCATGTGCAAAACGCAGAAGCTTATCTTACTAGTTTAGATGAAACATAAAAAGTACAAGATGAAACCCAAAAAGGAAGGTCCAAGCAAGAGTTCGGATCCAATTTTTACGCACTAATGCAGCCAGCATACCGTCATCAATACGACCTTTAGAAATATTTTGATGAATGGGTACAAATTGCATTGCTGTACTTAGCCATAGAAAACCTATAATCAAAAGCGTTGTGATATGCGAAATCGTTATCTCATTAAAAAGAGCATACACCGCCATTGCTAATTGCGCAATCATTAAGGGGCCTACAATGCTCCCAATCCGTGCAGTGTATTTTCGATGCCAAATCACTAACGCTTCTTTTGAATAATACGAAAAACTAGGATATACAAGCCGCTGGATTATCCAAATTAAAACAACCAATCCGAAATCAATGACTAGTTGCGCGGTGGCAAAAGTCATTTTAGATGCTTGGTAATTTTAGAACTCATGGGCTTTGTGATAGAAAAATAGTAGTCGATGAGCTTTCCTTCTGGACTTACCAGATATTTCTGAAAATTCCATTTCACACTAGAATTCTTTTTACCATTGAGCTCACGAGAAGTAAGCCAATGGTATAGCGGATGCTGAGAAGGCCCTTTCACTTTTATTTTTTCGGTAATTGGGAAGCTAACACCATAATTAACCTCACAAAAACTTTGGATATCGCTAGCATCTCCGGGCTCCTGACTCCCAAACTGATTACAAGGAACTCCTATGACCACTAAAGAATCTTTGTAGGTATCACTCAGTTTTTGCAGGTCTTTGTATTGTCCTGTAAATCCGCATTGAGAAGCTACATTGACAAAAAAGATGTACTTTCCTTTAAAATCGGATAAAGCAATTGGTTTGTTTTGCAGGCTTTGTATAGCTATATCATAGATAGAAGGAAGGCTTTTTTCTTTAGAAAGACTTCGATTTTTGTTTGGGATATCTAGATTCATGTTAGGTTTCTTATTGATTTAGGTAATTTTGAAGCTCTACAATTTTCTCTGGGGTGTTAAATACACCACCATAAAATGAAGTAACCGTTGCAGAGGTATCATCTTTAATTCCTCTGGAAGATACACATAAATGTTTTGCATCTATAATTACTGCAACATCTTCTGTTCCTAATATTTCTTTTAAGTCTTCTCCTATTTGGTTGGTAAGACGCTCTTGCACTTGCGGACGCTTTGCATAGTACTGTACAATTCTATTTAACTTAGACAGACCAATCACTTTCCCTGAAGAAACATAAGCAATATGAGCCTTTCCGATAATAGGTACAAAGTGATGCTCACAATTTGAATAAAAGGTAATGTTCTTTTCAACTAGCATTTGATTGTATTGATATTTGTTATCAAACAATGCAATTTTAGGTTTATTGGCGGGATTTAACCCCGAGAATATTTCTTCGATATACATCTTAGCAACTCGTTTTGGAGTCCCTTTTAGAGAATCGTCTGTGAGGTCTAAGCCTAGTACTTCCATGATTTCTGCAAAAAGTGGTGCAATGCGTTCTTTTTTCTCTTCGTCAGTTAAATCAAAAGCATCATCACGCATGGGGGTTTCTAATCCAGTGAATAAATGATCGTCTCCTACATCTTCAATGCTAAAGTCACGTAGTGTTGCTGTTCCGGTAATGGTTAGGTCTTGTGTATCTATTTTCATAGTAATTTTTATTAGGGAATTAAAAGTAAAAACACAATATGTGTATTTGTTTTTTAAAACCTTGTGTACTCAAAATTACTATTTTGTTTAACTAATTATGTTAAAGAATAAACAAAATTAATAAATAAGTACTGTGTTATCTTCTCAGCTATTGTACATTTACGCATTCGTAATTCTTGGTGTCCTTGTTATAACAAATGGGTACGATATGAATTCACATTTATATAGTAGCAATCAATGTCCAAAGTACCTAAAGAATATAAATTTATAGACCTATCTGATTATGGAAGACCCATTGCTAGGTTGATAGCTGCTTCCCTTAAAGACACCCGTTATACGGCCATTCATGTAACATTATGGTTTGTAGTTTCTGGCATGTTGGGTATTGCTTGTATGCTTTTTGGATATTATTGGGCAGCCGCTTTTTTTCTTATTTTAAAGTCCATTTTAGACGCTGCAGATGGAGAGCTTGCCAGAGTAAAAAACACCCCATCTTACACGGGTAGATATCTTGATTCTGTAGCTGACATCCTTTTAAACTTTTGTATCTTCTTAACACTTTGGCAGATAACCGAAGCTACATTACTGTCTAGTATGCTCGCTTTTTTTGGGATTCAGTTACAAGGAACCTTGTATAATTACTACTATGTAATTTTGAGAAACAAAGTACATGGAGATACTACCAGTAGAGTTTTTGAAAATAAAACACCCATAGCCTTGCCAGGCGAACAACAAAAACATGTTACGCTACTCTTTGCCCTTTATAAAACATTGTATGGTATTTTTGACGCAATTATCTACAAACTAGATGCAAATGCAGCCAAAGGGAAAACTTTACCGAACCTTCTAATGACAGCTATTTCTACCTTCGGACTCGGTTTTCAACTACTTCTCATAAGTGCCATGCTTGTGCTTGGCTACAAAGAATACATCATTGATTTCTTTTTGTGGTATTCTTTGATGATTTTAGTCTTTATAGGCATTAGGAAAGCCTTATAACCTAAAATATCATTTATTTAAAGCGCGTGTAAGACACTCTTTTACGAATATGGATATTCCACATAATTCCGAGCAGTTTCGTATAATTTAATTTTCAGCTCTAAACTATCATCTAATTCTGGTTTAAGCAATTCATATATTACTAAGGCGATGTTTTCAGCGGTTGGATTTAGGTCTTTAAACTCCTCGGTATCAAGATTTAGATTTTTATGATCAAATCGATTTAAAATTTTATCTTTTATAAGATCTGATAAGATTTTAGTATCAATAACATAGCCTGTCTCAGGGTCACACACGCCTATTACTTTAACTTCAAGATCATAATTATGCCCATGGTAATTAGGATTGTTACACTTCCCAAAAACAGCCCGATTCTTTTCATCACTCCAATTTTTGTTGTGCAGTCTATGTGCCGCGTTAAAATGTTCGCAACGTATAATGGCTGTTTTGTTCATGTCGTAATTATTAGTTTCATAAAAATTATGTGGTAAAGGTATTTATTATTATGTTTAACGTACGAAAACAATTGTTAAACATAAATTAAAATGATACTTGATCTATCAACACCATTTTAATTCGTTGTGGTATCGCCTTATGGAAAAACAAGATCTTAAAGTACATATTATTGGTGCTGGAGTAAGTGGCCTAGTGGCAGCTTTAGTTCTAGAAGCGCATGGATTTAGTCCGGTGATACTGGAAGCAACAGATCGCGTTGGAGGTAGAGTAAAAACGACCCTTATGGATGGGTATCAATTAGATCAAGGTTTTCAAGTCTTGTTAACTGAGTATCCTGCAGCAAAAAAATACCTTGATTATGATGCACTAGCACTACAAGCCTTTCTTCCTGGAACAACAATTTTTAAAAATGGAGCAGCAAAAATTATAGGAGACCCTCTCCGGAAACTATCCTTATTGGCACCTACTGTTTTTTCGGGAATTGCTTCTTTCTCAGACAAAATGAAAATCTTAGAATTATCATTGCTCGTAAAGAGAATGAGTATCCAAGAGATTTTCAGAAAAGAAGAAAAGACCACCTATCAATATCTTTTGGATTTTGGATTTTCAGAAAACATCATTACACAATTCTTTAGACCTTTTTTTAGTGGTATTTTTTTAGAAACAGATCTATATACATCTAGTAGAATGTTTGAATTTGTGTACAAAATGTTTGCTAAAGGATTAGCTACCATACCAAAAGATGGGATTGAGGCCATTCCAAAACAATTAAAAGCAAAATTAACCAAAACTACTTTTCATTTTAACAGCCCCGTGGCGACTGTAAAAGAAAACAGTATTACACTTGAAGACAATACTCATTTAGAAAGTGATTACACTATCATAGCTACTACTCCTGGAAATCTTATTCCTGGTTTTAAAAAGGGAGACATACAATGGAAATCGTGTGATACCCTTTATTTTGAAACATCACACAAAGTGATTAAAAAAGCACTTATCGGTCTCATTGCAGACACAGATACATTAATCAATAACATTGTGTACCCAACACAGTTAAAAACAAATTCAAAGGGAGCAAAAGAGTTACTCTCGGTTACTGTCGTAAAAGAACATTCCTTATCAGTAGAATCTTTAACAAAGCAAGTGCAAACAGAACTAGAACGTCACTGTGGCATTAACGACTGCAAGTTTCTTGCACATTTTTATATTCCCAATGCCTTACCCGCCCTACAAGACATACACTACGATATATCCCCTTCTGAAACAAAATTAACTTCTTCGTTATTTCTTGCAGGAGATACGGTATTGAATGGTTCTTTAAATGCAGCAATGATTGCAGGAGAACGTGCTGCGCTTGCTGTGATAGAAAGTCAAAAATAAACTTTTCAATACTTTTTTGCAGGAATAAATCATTTACATAATAAATAGTAAATTAAATATTTACATTTACTTGGTTCACGCTATTTGTGTGAATCCAACATGCACAAAATGAACCTAACTTAAAATATGCATATCGTATGAAATATTTTATAAATACCAGTTGGCAAAACTTTATTATTCCAATAGGAATTATTGTTTTCACAATTTGTACAGCCTATGTTGTTGACCGTATTTTTAAGAAAAAAATAGCACGTATTGGAAAAGATTTACAAAGTGACCCTACAAATTACACATTTCTTCGAAGAGCTATTGTTGTATTAATATACCTAGTAGGGATTGCGCTAGCTATCTATAGTATACCTCAACTTAAGGTTTTTGCACAATCACTTCTTGCTGGTGCGGGAGTTCTTGCTGTGGCTGTTGGATTTGCTTCGCAACAAGCACTCGGAAACATTATAAGTGGTATTTTTATTATAATTTTTAAACCCTTTCGCATTAACGACCGTCTTAGAGTTGGCGATAAATCTGGAGTTGTTGAAGACATCACATTGAGGCATACCGTCATTAGAGATTTTGAAAACAGACGTATTATCATTCCGAACGCAACCATGGGGAGTGAGAGTATTGTGAACTCAGATTTTGGAGATGATAAAATTTGCAAATGGATTGATATTGGGATTGCCTACGATGCCAATGTTACGCTTGCAAAAACTATTATTCAAGAAGAAATTATACATCATCCCTTGTCTATTGATGTACGAAGTCCAGAGGATATCGCTAGTGACCTACCTCAAGCCCCTGTTAGAGTTATTTCATTAGGAGATTTTTCTGTGAACCTAAGAGGTTGGGCTTGGGCGAAAGACAGTCCTGATGCTTTTACTATGGGATGTGATTTATTAGAAAGTATCAAATCTCGATTTGATGAAGAAAACATAGAAATACCTTTTCCTTACCGCACACTTATTCATAAAAATAACCTAGACGCTAACCATGAAGACACCAAGTAAAAAAAAGACTGGATTAGCACCAGGTGCTATCGTTTATACTGGAAATTACACCAATGAAAAAGTTTTTGTTCATTATCTCAAGTACGATACAAAACAATACAATGAAAGCACTCATGACACCCATTCAAAAATAACGTTCAATCCCGCAGAAGAGGAAAACGTTGATTGGTATGATATACGTGGGATGAGTGATATCCAACTCATAGAATCTTTAGGAAGCGCCTTTAACATTCACCCCATTGTTTTAGAAAATGCAGTAGATGTAAATCAAAGAGCCTATTATGATGAGTATGAAAACGGAAATTTTATAACTTTAAAAGCAATTTCTTTTGATGCTACAGAAGGCAAAATCCATAAAGAACATGTAGCGATATATTTCAGAAAAGGAATCATCATTACGTTACAAGAAAAAAATAGTGATTTATTTTCTGCCGTTAGAAATCGTATCAAAAACAGCAACGGAAGAATACGACAAAGAGGAACCGACTATTTGGCCTACGCATTAGCAGATGTAATCGTTGACAATTATTTTGTTGTGCTGGAACAAATAGAGGAAGAAATTGAAATGCTAGAAGAGGCCATTAATCTAGACCAACAAACACAACAAAAATCGAACATCCATAGGCTTAAAAGAGAATTACTGGTCTTAAGAAAATCGATTGCTCCACTACGAGAAGCTATCAATAGATTTTCAAAGTCTGAAAGTCCGCGTATTGAAGAAAAAACAATTGCATATATAAGAAATTTGTACGACCACACCATACAAGTCATGGATGCTTTAGAATCGTATAGAGACATGCTAAATAGTTTACAAGATGTTTTTATTGCAGAAGTGAGTTTTAAAATGAATAAGGTTATGCAACTACTTACGCTCATCTCTGTTATATTTATCCCACTTACTTTTTTAGCAGGTATCTACGGAATGAATTTTGAAAATATACCAGAACTTCATTACAAATATGGATATCACATATTGTTGATTGTAATGTTTGTTATTGCTGTGGCATTATTGATCATATTTAGAAGAAAAAAATGGCTCTAAAATAGAAATGTAATGAATAAACAAGAGATTATTTGGACCTTATATCGAAAACCTAAAACAAAAATGGAGCTTAGGGTATTTCAGACAAAAAATAAATCAAAAAAATTGTATCTTTAAGCATCATATTAATTTAACAAAGAATACAATGGTAAGAGCAAAATACGCAAGCGTTCTTGAGCTTGGTGAAAAACTAAATATCCAAAACGGAGATGTGAAAGAAGAAAATGGAGTACTTCATGTAACAGGTACTGCTGGAACTCCACACGAAAAAAACCTATTATGGGATGCTATTAAAGCTGCTGGTGGTGAAAGCCCTTCAGATATCATGGCAGATATTAAAGTAGCAGACGAATCTGTATACGCACGTCATACAGTGGCTAGCGGAGAGTCTTTAAGCAAGATTGCAAAGCACTACTTTAAAGATCCAATGAAGTACACAGCAATTTTTGAAGCAAACAGAGGGTTATTAGACAACCCAGATGTGATTCACCCAGGACAAGAATTGGTGATTCCAAACATATAAATTTATGTTACAAAACATGACAAAGCTCGATAGGTTTCTATCGAGCTTTTTTTTATTACTGAAATCTTAGTTTATACTTACCATGTTAAAGTTAAAATTCAAAATTTTAAATGTAGAAGTTTGAAATATGAAATACTGCCAGTGAAGCTTACTACAAATTAAATTACATTTGGATTTTGATTCGATCTTCGATAATACACCCCTCTAGCTCACCTCAAGGGGAGAATTCTCAGTTAGAGGCAAAAATCTAAGCAAAAACTTTTCCCATCCCGAAGCTTCGGGACTAAAGGGTGGTTTTTTCTTAATTTAGTGAATTTTCACACCCTTTGCGCCTCCGCTAAAGCTCCTGCGACACGCGGAAGGGCGGGGAAAATGAAAATTCACGACGATAAATTTGTTATTGCCACATTACAGGAATTTGCCCCTCAAGAGGAGAGTCCTTTATTTATAAATGGTTAACACCTATTGAAGTGTTCAAAAACATCTAAGAAATAGTATCTACCTGCTTCCAAAGAAGTATACTACAAACTAACACCTACAAGCCAAAGGCGTCCTACCTCCTACAAGCGAAGCGTCTATGCTAAAGCCCACTAATATAACCCCCATACACATCTTTAAAACGCATACCATCGCTTAGGTTATACTTGCTCAGTTTTTTCATTTCGACCAATGCCCATAGAATAAATTCTTTGAAAAATGGGATGTCGTCATTTGGAGTATCGGGTGCGTATTCATGGATTAGATCGTCTAGTGGTTCTATACGATCTAATTGTAATTGATATTCTTGATCGTCTAAGGTATCTAGTAATTCAAAACTACTTTGCTCAAAAAACCAATTCACGATGCCTTGATACGGATCGTGATCGTCTGCTTTTTGTAGTTTCTCTACCTTTGGAAAATATTGCAAAAATTGCGTCTTCACAGCATCGGCTATCAATTGTTTGGCCACTTCATTGGCACCTTCTTGTTCTCCTTCATAGACCAATTCAACCTTACCTGTGATAGCAGGAATCACACCTAAGAAATCACTTAAACGTACTGCAGTTTCAGGGTTTCCATTTTGCAATCCTCTTCGCTCAGCAGTACTTAATAAGTTTTGAAAGGCAGTAATACTCAAACGGGCACTCACACCACTTTTGGCGTCGATAAATTCACTTTCGCGAGCTTCAAAACTAATTTGCTCTAAGATATCTTTGGCTAATTCGGGTACGTATACATTTTCCTTTTCGGCTGCTGCTTCGGCAGTTTCTTGTGCGGTAATCGTTCTGGCAGTTTCTAGTGTTTCTGGATAGTGTGTTAAAATTTGAGACCCTATTCTATCTTTTAAAGGCGTTACAATACTTCCACGGTTGGTATAATCTTCTGGGTTTGCCGTAAACACAAATTGAATATCTAATGGTAAGCGCAAAGCAAAACCTCTAATTTGCACATCACCTTCTTGCAAAATATTAAATAAGGCTACCTGAATTCTAGCTTGTAAATCTGGTAACTCATTAATCACAAAAATGCATCTGTTGGCTCTTGGGATCATTCCAAAATGAATCACTCTATCATCAGCATAACTCAATTTCAAATTGGCAGCTTTAATAGGATCGACATCACCAATAATATCGGCAACAGTCACATCTGGGGTGGCTAATTTTTCAGAAAAACGCATGTCCCTGTGCAACCAAGAAATAGGAGTATCATCACCTTTCTCTTCCATAAGGTTTTGAGCATAACGAGAAATGGGCTTAAATGGATCGTCATTAATTTCACTTCCTTCTACTACCGGAATGTACTCATCTAATAAGGTGACCATCTGGCGAGCCAGTCGCGTTTTTGCTTGTCCGCGTAATCCTAATAAATTGATATTGTGCTTTGACAAAATCGCGCGTTCTAATTCTGGAATTACCGTGTACTCATAGCCATGAATGCCTTCAAAAACTGTTTCCTTTTGCATTAGTTTTTGCAATAGATTTCTACGTAATTCTTCTTTAACGCTTTTGTATTGGTAGCCGGCTTTTTTTAGTTGACCAAGTGTTTTAATTTCTTTTATATCCATAATATTTCTTGAATTCTCAAGTATCTAGTTAATGTAAAGGAATATTATGATAAACATCCCCCTAGCCCCCTTCAAAGGGGGAATTCAATTAAATTTCAACAAATCTTAATTATCGTAACTTCCGTTTTCTATTATTCTCATAATCTGTAAAAATCATTTCTCCGAGTCCTTGTAATCCTGTGTAAAACGCTTTTCCTTGATTGGCTTCTGTAAAGTGATCTACAAACTGTTGTAAGTAGGGATCACTTGCAATCATAAAGGTGGTGATAGGAATGTGCAATTTTCTTGCTTGCGCAGCCATCATGTAACATTTGTTTACAATATACTCATCCAGACCATTGCTGTTTTTATAATAACGTCCATCGGGAAGTCTCAAGCAACTTGGTTTCCCATCGGTAATCATAAAAATTTGTTTATTGGTATTTCTCTTACGTCGAAGCATGTCCATTGCCAATTGCAAGCCCGCCACTGTGTTAGTATGATAAGGCCCTACGTTTAAATAAGGTAAATCTTTAATTTTAATAGGCCAAGCATCGTTTCCAAAGACCAATATATCTAAGGTATCTTTTGGGTAGCGCGTGGTGATTAATTCGCTTAATGCCATCGCCACTTTTTTAGCGGGAGTAATTCTATCTTCACCATATAAAATCATAGAGTGACTAATATCGATCATTAACACTGTACTCATTTGAGATTTGTACATGGACTCTTCTACCACAAGGTCATTTTCCGTCAAGCGGAAATCTCCTATACCATTATTAATTTGAGCATTTTTGATACTTTCGGTCATAGAAATCTGGTCCATGGCATCGCCAAATTGGTAGTTCCGAAAATCACCCGATTGCTCATCGCCACTCCCCACATATTTGGTTTTATGGTTCCCTTGTCCCGATCTTTTAATCTTTCCGAAGATTTGCTCCAAAGCACGTTTCCGAAGCGAACGTTCTAACTTTTCTGTTATAGAAAGTTTGCCATCACCATCTCCTTTTCCTCCAGTTCCATCCTGACGAAACTCCTCTCGTATAAATCCGCGGTCTTTTAGTTCTTGTATAAAATCGTCGATGGTATAGTCGTCTGTAGTCAACTCATATTCTTGATCCAATTGTCGTAACCAATCAATCGCTTCATCAAAATCGCCAGAAGTATGGGTAATCAATTCTTGAAACACCTCAAACAAACGATCGAATATGGATTGTTCTTTTGGGGTATGCTTGGTAAATATAAATCCAGATTTTTTGTTCGGAAATGTTAGATCTTCAGAAGCCTTTTTCATACCCCTAAAATTACGGCTAAAAAAATTAAAATTTCTAAGACTATTGTTAAACAAAAGTTAGAAATGCAAATACTTTTC
The DNA here is from genome assembly GCF_058147145.1 of Patiriisocius sp. 208BN25-11. Lineage (NCBI taxonomy): Bacteria > Pseudomonadati > Bacteroidota > Flavobacteriia > Flavobacteriales > Flavobacteriaceae > Patiriisocius > Patiriisocius sp. 208BN25-11. The sequence goes on along the minus strand of NZ_JBYVJY010000011.1, from coordinate 55,272 downwards.
ATTCATCTAAAAAAATACCCACTAGTAGGTATTTCTCATTAATAAAAAAATAAAGAAATTGCCTGAGTAATTAATTTAAAGCTATTTAATGATGAAAAATTATAAAAACGTATTTTTTATTCTACTTATAACACTCTTATTAATTTCTTGTTCAAATGAGGATGAAGGTGCTGTAATTGGAAATGAACCACCAGAAAATAATTTAGTAGACGCAAACTTTAATGGTTTAATTGATGTTAATTTTATTGAGCAGCTCAATGCAATACGATTTGATTTGAATGGTGATGGACTTGTAGATAATTCTATAAATGAGCAACAATTTTTAGAAGCTTTTCCAACAATTAATGATGTTAACAATTCAAACACCCCAGGTAATTACGGAGGCTACGAACTCATGCGTGATCTAGATTTTAATGACCCTATAAGTTATAAAAGCGGAATTGTTAATACCGCTTTTACTACAAATAGTGGGTGGCCAAGCATTGGAGGACCAGATGAAGACAATGACCTTTTCATCTCAACATTTGATGGTAATAACTTCAAGATAACCAACCTATTTGGAGGAGGTCTATTTGAATATCTAGGTGAATTTGTAGCGCTAATAAATATTAGCTTAGTGAATGTTAATATTACAGATACAGAAAGTGGTGCGCTGTTTGAAACTTCATTTGGTGATAATATTTTAATTCAAAATTGCAATGTAACGGGAGGAATAGTAAGAGGAAATGGAGGAATTGGAGGGCAAATGTTACCTGCACCGCCAGCCGTAGACCCAAATATAAATCCATTCGTAACAGGCTGTTATACAACATGTGACGTAATCTCTACTAACGAAAATCCTATAGGTGGAATAATAGGCACTAGTGCTGGACGTATTTCCAGTTCTTATTCAACTGGAGATATTACTAGTACAGGAACTAATGCCGTCGCCGGAGGTATCGTTGGTAAAATACAAGACCGAGAATACGGAAATATGAATTTCATCACAACGCAAGGTGTTTCTGTTTGTTTTGCAACAGGAACTATAAGTGGCAGAGGTGCTGGGGGTATTGTTGGTAGATTTGAAGGAGAGGATGCTATTTCTAATTGTTATTTTTCAGGTATCGTGCAGCCAGGACCAAATACTAACGTAAACAATTCTATTGCAGGAACAATTGTAGGTTTAATAGATGAGGCTGGAGGAACTATAGCTGAGGGTACAGTAAAATACTGTTACACTACAGGTAAAAATTTAACAAACCAAAATAGTGATTCGGTTTTAGTTGGTGGCTATTTTACACCTAATCCAGACGTAATTGATAGTTATTATGATACACAAACTACCGGAACTGTATTTAATCAAGGTAATAGTGTAGGTTTAACTACACAACAACTACAAAATCCTACTAACAACACAGGTATTTATGAAAATTGGAGTCCAGTATGGGATTATGGGACATCTAATGAATACCCAGGATTAATTATAAATAATGGTGAAGTTTTTAGACCTCAATAAAAATATTATCAAATATAATTCTCGTTACTTGGTAAAGTAGCAACATTTTAAGACCTATTAAATTCTGTGAAAGTCCAGAATTTGATAGGTTTTTTTTAGTGTGTAAACTTTAAGGCTTTTTTAAGAATCTCAATCTTACTTTGCCATTTAGGACACTTATATTTAAGGTTTATTTTTTGACCAAAAAACTACCATGAAAAAAACACTACTCTTGATGCTACTTTGCATCGCTACAACGCTAACAGCACAAGAACTCACAACCGACCTTTTACAAGATATGCAACCGAGAAACATTGGCCCAGGCGGAATGTCTGGACGTGTTACATCTATCGATGTGGTTACATCAAACCCCGATGTGATGTATGTTGGAACTGCATCTGGCGGATTGTGGAAATCGATTAGCGGCGGGATTACTTGGGAACCCATTTTTGACAATGAAAAAACAGCATCTATTGGTGCGGTGGCAATACAGCAATCTAATCCATCGGTGATTTGGGTAGGAACTGGAGAAGGAAATCCGCGTAATAGTTTAAATGGTGGTTATGGTGTTTACAAATCTTTGGATGGCGGTAGAAACTGGATTGCTATGGGACTCGAAAACACACGCCATATCCACAAAATAATTATTGATCCAACCAATCCAGATGTGGTGTATGTAGGCGCTATTGGTTCTCCTTGGGGAATTCATGAAGAGCGCGGAGTGTATAAAACCACCAATGGTGGTGAAACATGGGAACGCATCTTATTTCAAAACAGAAAAACGGGAGTGGCAGATATGGTAATGGACCCCACAAACCCAAACAAATTAGTAGTAGCCATGTGGGAACACAAACGTGATCCTTGGTTTTTTAAATCGGGTGGCGAAGGTTCTGGAATTTTTATCACACACGATGGTGGAAAAACTTGGGAAGAACGGACCGATAAAGACGGACTCCCTAAAGGAGAGTTAGGACGTATTGGACTAGCCATTGCTCCAAACAAACCAAACATAGTGTACGCATTGGTTGAAGCTAAAAAAAATGCGCTCTACAAAAGTTTTGATGGTGGTTTTACATGGAAAAAAACAAACGATAAACGTGATATTGGAAACAGACCTTTTTACTACAGTGATATTTTTGTAGATCCACAAAACGAGAATAGAGTATACTCTGTATTTACCTACGTAAATGTAAGCGAAGATGGCGGTAAAAACTTTAGTCAGTTAATGCCAGCTTATGGTGTTGATAATGGCGTACACCCAGATCATCATGCTTGGTGGATTCATCCTACCAACGGAAATTTTATGATTGATGGTAATGATGGCGGTATGAACATTACCCGTGATGGCGGAAAAACGTGGCGCTTTATTGGGAACTTACCTGTAGCACAGTTCTACCACATTAATGTAGATAACGAATTTCCATACAACGTATATGGTGGTATGCAAGACAATGGTAGCTGGAGAGGTCCAGCCTACGTTTGGAAAGATCAAGGCATTCGCAACAGCTATTGGCAAGAAATTAGTTTTGGTGATGGATTTGATGTAGTACCCGATAGAGACGACAGCCGTTATGGTTGGAGTATGAGCCAACAAGGATTTGTGAGTCGCTACGATCACATTACGGGAAACAATTATACAGTAAAACCAACACATCCAGATCCAGACATGAAACTACGTTTTAACTGGAACAGTGCTATTAACATTGATCCGTTTGATAATAGCACGATTTATTTTGGGAGCCAGTTTGTACACAAATCAACCGACAAAGGTTTGACATGGAACATCATTTCTCCAGATCTTACTACCAATGATCCATCCAAACAAAAACAAGGAGAAAGCGGCGGATTAACCATGGATGCTACAGGAGCAGAGAACCACACCACTATTTTGGTGATAGAACCTTCACCAGTAGAAAAAGATGTACTCTATGTTGGTACAGATGACGGTCGTGTGCATGTCAGTAAAAACGGCGGACAAACCTGGGATGAAATCTCTAGACTTTCTGGATTGCCAGAAGGAAGCTGGATCACACAAATTAAAGCCAGCAACAAAACCAAAGGAGAAGCATTGTTGGTAGCCAATAATTACAGACGTTTTGACTACAAACCTTATGCGTATCGTACCACAGATTACGGACGCTCTTGGAGTAGAATTGTAAACGAAAAAGACACAGAGAGTTACGCTCTTTGTATTGTAGAAGACACTCAAGAAAAGAACCTTCTGTTTTTAGGAACAGACGACGGTCTCTACTACTCTACCAACGCAGGATTTACCTGGACCAAATGGACACATGGTTTCCCTACAGTTTCTGTAAAAGATTTAGTAATTCAAGAACGTGAAAACGATTTGGTGATTGGTACTTTTGGACGCGCTGCATGGGTATTGGACGATATTAGTCCGTTACGCGCTATCGCCAAAGACAAAAGATTACTTCAAGAAAAGTTAAAAGTCTTTTCGCCACCAACCGCATATCAAGCATCCTACCAACAACCTACTGGAAGCAGGTTTGGAGCCGATGCAATTTACAATGGTGAGAACAGAGCGTACGGAGCACATATTAGTTATTGGTTCAAAGCACCACAAAAAACAAACGACACTAAGAAAGAGGAAAAGGAAGACAAAAAAGAAGACGAGGATGAAGAAAATGATAGTGCTTCTGAAATTTTAAAGCCATCAAAAGATTCTATTTACATGACCATTTATGATGGCGACAGATTGATTAGAAGTCTGAAAAAAAAGGTGCCAGATAGTTCGGGAATTTACAAATGGACTTGGTATATGAATGAAGCTGGAGGAGATAGACCTTCGCGTACCATTAGAAAAAGAAAAAATGAGCCAGGTGGAACATCGGTAAAACCAGGCACTTATAAAGTAGTACTTTCTAATGATGGCGTCACTACAGAAACTATGATTACAGTTGCAAGTGACCCAAGACTAAATATCTCTCAAAAAGCCATTGACGAAGGCTATGCTACTTCCAAAAAGCTACAAGAAATGACGCAGTTAGCTGCAGACGCGGTAAAGCAATTGGTAGAAAGTAAAAACACGGCTTCAGATTTCAGTAAAAAACTAAAAGAGGAAGACAAAAAGATGCATAAAGATGCTATCAAATCGAGTGCTAAAATTTCCGAAGCTATAGAAGAACTCATCGCCTTATACATAGGCAAAGAAGACAAACGCCAAGGAATTACTAGAAATCCAGAGGTTACCGTAATGAATAGAATTGGTACTGCAAACTGGTACGGCGGTAGCAGACCAAACGGGATGACGCAAACCGAAGATATCTTATTACAACAAGCTAAAGACGAACTTCAGGAAGCACTACAAAAAACCAATGCGTTTTTTAACAAAGACTGGACTGCGTATCAAGAAGAAATGAATGCAGTAACCACTAAATTGTTTAGAGAAACAAAGACGTTCATTATGAATTAAGTAGCAACAACTAACACCAATATTATGAAACAGTATCTAATTTTTGGTATTTCGGCAATGCTCTTGCTGGGATGCAAAAACGACAAAAAAGAATATGCCAATACACCTGTTGAAGTAGGTGATTATACCATTGAGCAATTTATTGAAAATGAAAGTGCAAGTGCCAATGGCTTCTCTGCAGATAAATCTAAAGTACTTATTACGAGCAATCGTTCGGGTATTAATAATTTATACACAGTTCCTGCAACTGGTGGCGAATTAACGCCCATCACAGCAAGTGATAGTACTTCTATTTATGGGATCTCTTTCTTTCCAGATGACGATAGAATTTTGTATACCTCTGATGGAAATGGAGATGAAATCTACAAGCTTTATGTAAAAGATGGAGACAACATTACTTCCCTAACACCCGGAGAAAATGTACGCGCAGGTTTTGGAGGTTGGACCAAAGACGGTAAAAGTTTTTACATTTCAACTAACGAGCGTGATCCTCAATTTATGGATCAATATAAAATGTCTATTGAAGATTTTAGCAAGAAACTCATTTACAAACTCGAGCCCAATATGAGCTTTGGAGATATGAGTGAGGATGAGAAATACGTTACTTTATTAGAGGCCATTACCACGAGTGACTCTAACTTATACCTAGTAGAAGTAGCCACAGGAAAGAAAACCCAAATCAACAAACAACAAGGAGGATATGGCTCTTTAGACTTTTCTCCAGATGGAACATCTTTGTATTACTCTACAGATGAAGGTAGCGAGTTTGCCTATGTTGCGCGATATGATATTGCCACAGGAAAAAGTGAACGTGTGACCAATAACGACTGGGACATTTCAAGTTATTATTTTACTAGAAACGGAACCTACAATGTCATGTTTACCAACGAAGATGCAAAAACAGTAATGAAAGTGACCGATGTAGCCTCTGGAAAGACCATTGATTTCCCTGAGATTGAAGGGCAACAAATTAGCAGTGCACGTTTCACAAATGATGAAACCATGGCTATGCTTCGCGTTGGAGGTTCTGGAAGACCTACCAATAGTTATTCATATAATATGGAGACCAAAGAATACCATCAGCTTACAGATGTTTTAAATCCAGAAATTAAAGGTGAAGATTTAGTGGAAGCAACTGTGATTCGTTACAATTCTTTTGATGGTGTAGAAATTCCCGCTATTTATTACCAACCTAAACAGGCTTCTGTAGACAATAAAGTACCAGCTTTAGTTTGGGTACATGGTGGCCCAGGCGGACAATCAAGACAAAGTTATAGTTCTACCATTCAATATCTGGTGAATCAAGGCTATGCGATTCTGGCGGTAAACAATAGAGGAAGTAGCGGGTACGGGAAAACCTTCTACAAGATGGATGACCAAAACCACGGTGACAAAGATTTAAAAGATTGTATTGCTGGTAAAGATTGGTTAGCACAGCAAGAAGTCATAAATCCAGATAAAATTGGAATTATTGGAGGATCGTATGGAGGTTACATGACCATGGCTGCATTGACATATGCCCCAGAAGAATTTAATGTGGGTGTCAATATCTTTGGCGTTACCAATTGGATGAGAACCTTAAAAAGTATCCCACCATGGTGGGCCTCTTTTAAAGATGCTTTGTATGAAGAAATGGGAGATCCAAATACAGCAGATAGCATTCGCTTGAAACAACAATCACCTTTATTCCATACCCAAAATGTAACCAAACCTCTTATGGTTTTGCAAGGTGCTCAAGACCCAAGAGTATTACAGGTTGAAAGTGACGAAATTGTAGCAGGTGTTCGTAAAAACGGAGTTCCGGTAGAGTATGTTTTATTTGAAGATGAAGGACATGGTTTTGTAAAAAAAGAAAACCAAATTGAAGCTTATGGAAAAGTAAAGTTATTTTTAGACAAATACCTAAAAGGAAATACCGAAGTATTTAACGACGGTGATAAACAAGAACCCATAAAAATAGATACACATTAACAAATACAACGTTAATTTAAAAGCCACCAAATATTTTTGTCTGGTTGAGCGCAGTCGAAACCTTCATTAACAATCAAGACTTGTAGTTCTCGACTGCGCTCGTACAGACATCTAATTTAGCTTTTAAATACAATTATTCTTCTTTCATTAAACATTGAAAACAACACATGAAAAAAAACATCCTACTCCTACTTATACTATTAATAAGCATACAATTCACAAACGCGCAAGAAGACGGTCAAGACGAGTTTGGTTCTTGGGGGATGTTCTTCGGAAATGTGAGACTTTCGGAGCGCATTAGTATGAGTCCAGAAGTGCAATATCGAACCTATGAATTTGGTTCAAATTTTAATCAATTGCTTTTGCGTACTGGAGTAAACTGGCATATTACCGACAAAGCTTCTGCTACCCTAGGATATGGATATATTGCCACAGATACTAATTTTGAAGAACCCGTTGGTGAAGAGAACACTCTTGAACATAGATTGTATGGGCAGTTCACCATTAAAAATACTTTGTGGAAATTTAAGTCGACACACCGCTATCGTTTTGAACAACGCTTTATTGATAGCCCTAATGGATCTGACACCCAATACAGAATGCGCTATTTACTTAGACTTACCTACCCTATAACAGAGAAGTGGTTTGTGTCTGCTTATGACGAAATTTTCATTAACTTACAGGAGCCAATTTTTAGTCAGAATCGTTTGTATGCAGCAGTAGGTTACAACATAAACAAAAACATCAGCACACAATTAGGGTATTTAAAGAACCACTTTACAGGTAGTAATTTTGATCGTTTTCAGTTAGGAGTGTGGTATAAACTCGACTTTAGGAAAGAGAAATAGAGGATAGACCGCTTGTTTCTTTTTAACTGAACAATAAGTAAATGTATTTATAGATGAAAGATTATAAAGTTCGCTAAAACATCCCTCTAAATCTCCCTTCAAAGGGAGACTTTAAATTCTTAAAATATTCCCCCTTTGAAGGGGGCTAGGGGGATGTCCTCTAAGGTTTAACTAAACTATCACAAATGAAATCATCAAAAATTACATTCACCAACGCAGCAGGAGTAACCTTGTCGGGACGACTCGATTTACCGCTAGAACAAGAACCACATAACTTTGCCATTTTTGCGCATTGTTTTACCTGTACCAAAGATTTTAGTGCGGTACGAAATGTTAGTAAAGCCTTAGCAAGCGAAGGGTTTGGGGTATTGCGTTTTGATTTCACTGGATTGGGAGATAGCGATGGCGATTTTTCCGACACGAACTTTTCTAGTAATGTAGATGATTTAGTACATGCCGCCGCTTTTTTGGAACGAGAGTATAAAGCTCCTTCCCTACTCGTAGGACATTCTTTAGGAGGTGCAGCAGCCATCTTTGCCGCAGCAGAAATTGAAAGTGTACAAGCGCTAGCAACCATTGGTGCTCCTAGCAACCCAGTGCATGTAAAAAAACAATTTGGATCTCAGGCTGCCCTTATAGAAGCACAAGGAGAAGCCAATGTAACACTAGCAGGACGTGACTTTGTATTTAAACAACAGTTTTTTGATGACTTAGAGCAACAATCTTGTGAATCTGCGGCAGGAAAATTACGTGACAAAGCATTGCTTATTATGCACTCACCACAAGATGCCACAGTATCTATTAAAAATGCAGAAGAAATTTACCACGCAGCAAGACATCCTAAAAGTTTTGTGACATTGGATGGTAGTGAGCATTTACTCATAGACAAAAAAAATGCAGCCTATGTAGGCAAAGTAATTGCAGGCTGGGCGGCACGTTACATTGAAGTTCCAATTCCCGAGACAATTAATACTACCCATCAAGTTGTTGCAAGTTTAGACCATGAAGATGGATTTACCACGCTCATGAAACTAGGAACGCACTACATGAAAGCAGACGAACCCATACGCGTAGGAGGCAACGACTATGGTCCTACTCCATACGAATTATTAGCTGGAAGTTTATCAGCCTGTACTGCTATGACACTGCAAATGTATGCGAAACGAAAAGGATGGGTTTTAGAAAATGTTCAAGTACATACCAGCTACTCAAAAACACATGCGATAGACTGTGAAGCCTGCGAAGAAAGCGATGGTAATAAGATAGATACCTTCCATAAAGAAATTAAAATCACAGGTGACTTCGATGACAAGCAGTTGGCTAGACTCTTACAAATTGCAGATAAATGTCCTGTACATAAAACGCTACATAACGAAGTACAAGTAATTTCAAAGCTCGTGTAGCATGTTGCAATCACCACCGTTTGAAGTTTCCATTACTGGAACCCATAGCCTTTTAATACCAGATGCTATCGGATTCCCTTTTAGAACAGCAAAGCAACAACGCGTGGCCATCAAAGCTTCTTTTAATGCTTCGGAAATTTCCTTTCATGGAAAATTGCATTATGTTAAAGAACAATTCATTATAAGCTTTGGGAAGCGCTACCAAAAAGAATTAGGCGTAACATCTCAAGACTTTTTTACGCTTCAATTATTTGAAGACACCACTAAATACGGCGTCGAAATGCCCGAAGAATTTGCAGCTGTTTTAGAAAGTGACCCAGAAGCCTTTGAACGCTTTGAAGCTTTATCTGATGGTAAAAAACGCTCCCTTATCTATTTTATCATTCGCATTAAAAACGTACAAACTAGAGTAGACAAAGCCCTTACTATTTCAGAAAATCTGAAAAGAGGCATTACAGATTTGAAGGAGGTTATTAAGGTGCTTTAGACAATTAACAAAATTTATAAAATCTCATATACATCTAAACTCATAAACACATAAACTTATCAACTTTAGTTTGGTGACAGGTGATCGATGACGGGTGATAATATTTCTAAACTACTCAACACTTAAACTTATAAACAACTAAACAAGGAACATGGAGCATAGAACATGGACGGAAGGATTCATACCACTATTTTCTAACGTTTGCGTTTTTACTTTTATATCTTACATGTTAACTTTAGACTTTTGACAAGTTTCCCATCAACACTTAAACTCATAAACTTTTAAACTTTTGTTTAGTGACGGATGATAAATATATTTCTAAACTTCTTAACTCATAAACTTATAAACACCTAAACTTCAAAACCATACTAAAGTGGTATTTCGCGAGTTAACTTGTTATACTAAAAAAACTATATGAAAAACAAAACCATTGGCATGCTACTAATGGCAGCTTTCTTTGTGCTACAAAGTTGTTGCTTTTCTGGCTGCCCAGATGATGAGCCATTTATCCCTACTTCAGACTACGAACCTATTGTGCTCACTAGAGAAGCGTTTGAACAAAGCGTCATCCTTCAAAACAATAAGCCTATTATAACATCAGGTAAAATTTATGTGATCGAAACATTTTTATTTGTCAATGAAAAAAGAGAAGGGTTTCATTTGTTTGACAATAGCAATCCTGCAAATCCTATTGCTTCAAAATTTTTGAATGTTCCTGGGGCAACAGACATTGCTATTAAAGATGGTGTTTTCTATATCAATCAAGCAGTTGACTTAATAGCTGTAACCATAGACCCCGATACCAATACTGCAACCGTAGTAAAAAGAATTGAAGATGTTTTCCCTGAATTGATGTCACCAGATGGTTTTCCAGCCGAGAATATTTCAGAAAATGAAATCGTAATTGGATGGCAACTTAAATCCTAATAACATGAAAAAGATGTATATACTTATTGCAGCAATACTTTTAATAGTGGGTTGCGAAGCAGGAAGCAACGATAGTGTAACTGCAGATAATTTTGGTGGCGATGGACAAGGAGGCTCTTTAGCAGCTTTTGCCCTTAGAAATAATTACCTCTATACCATAGATCAATTTGGATTGAATGTATTTAGCCTCGCAGATACGCAAAACCCAGTACTTGTAAACACCGTAGATATTAGTTTTGATATCGAAACTATATTTAGCCTAAAGAATTATCTATATATAGGCTCACAAAACGGCATGTTTATTTACAGTGTCGAAAATCCAGAGTTCCCCGAATATGTTTCAGATGTACAACACTTTACAGCCTGTGATCCTGTAATTGCTAATGAAGACACCGCTTTTGTTACTTTATGGTCCGATCTAGGCTGTGGTACCACCATCAACCAATTAGAGGTGTATGATATTTCAGAAATCACCAATCCAGTATTATTAAATGTAAGAGAACTTACCTTCCCTAAAGGAATGGGTTTATATGATGATTACCTTTTTGTATGTGATGACGAGGTTAAAATATTTAATATTAGTGATCCAACAAATACAACTTTGGTTCACAGTATAGATAGACTTGCTTTTGATGTAATTATTCGAGGTGATCTCTTAATTGCTATTGGAGAAAACGGCTTGTACCAATATAGTCTTGATCCAACAAACATTGAAAACATATCGGCATTAAGCAGCATTGACTTTTAAAAGTGTGATATTTTTTTGTGTTCCTTTAGGATACGTTGTATCTTACCTACCAAAGTAACTAATCAAAAAAAACATCATGAATAAATATTTCTTACTCCCATTAATAGCAGTAGCACTCATTTTTACAAGTTGCAAAAATGAAGTCAAAGAAGTTAAAGAAACAGAAGAAGCTGAAGAAAAGGTTGTTAATGTATTAGACGCAAATAAAGGACTTAGAACAGAAAACATCCAAAAAGAAATAAAATTTAAACTAGAACCAAAAAGTGATACCAAGGCGTCTGGTAAAATATATTTCAAACAAGTAGGAAACATGGTTACGTTCGAAGCTTTTTTGGTTGGACTCACACCTGGAATGCATGCCATTCATATACATGAGAAGGCAGATTGTTCTTCTGCAGATGGAAAATCGTCTGGAGGACATTGGAATCCTACTTTCAAAGAACACGGAAAATGGGGGAGCTCAAAAGGATATCACAAAGGCGATATTGGAAACTTTAAAGTAAACGAAGATGGCACTGGTAGTATAAGCATGCAAACAGATGAATGGTGTATTGGTTGTGATGATAAAACAAAAAACATTGTAGGAAAAGCCATTATTGTTCACCAAGGTATAGATGATTTTACTTCTCAACCTTCAGGAGCTGCTGGAGCTAGAGTAAGTTGTGGTGGTATCATTGAATAAGACTTCATTAAAAAACAAAAAACGCTTTACAAATTTGTAAAGCGTTTTTTTATGTAAAGTTTTAAATAAAAGGCACAAAAAAAGGCAAGCTACCTACATCACACCGCTACGACCATTTACCCTTGCTGCGTTCCCGCCCTGGGGGATTCCACAGGAGCTGGTTGTGTAGGACTTGCCAGCTGCAAATATACGCCATTTTGTAATTTTGCAAACAATTTTTAAGAATCATTTATAATAAATATCTTGCCTAAAATTTCGTTGTAGGATTACTTCTGAAATTTTAAAACATGAAACCCTTGCTATGAAAAACACTAACCTATTTATTGTCTTACTATTAGGAATTTTACTCGCGAGTTGTGGAGATAAAAATCAAAATCCCAGAACGCTATTTTCTATTGCGATTGACGGTAATAAAAAAGCAATTTCGGCTTCAGAACCGGTATCATTTTCTGTAAAAAGCATCAAAGGAAATGCTATTGATGGTGTTTCTTATGCGGTTAATGGCAAAGAAATCTCAGGAAATCAAACGCAAAATATGCAATTAGATTTTTCAGATAAAACCCTAGGCCGTAAAGAAATTACAGCTACGATACAAAGCGAGGGTAGTGAGTATAAAATTTCAGAAACTATAACCGTACTTTCTGCTATTCAACCCAAAGTATATGATTATAAAATTCTAGAGGTATTTCCTCACGACATGGCTGCTTATACCCAAGGACTAGAATTTGTAGGAGAAGATTTGTATGAAAGTACTGGACAGTACGGTACCTCTACACTCAGAAAAACAAACTATAAAACTGGAGAAGTTATAGAGAACAAACCGCTGGAAGATCAATATTTTGGGGAAGGTCTTACGATACTTGATAACAAAATCTTTCAACTCACTTGGAGAGAAAACACTGGCTTTGTATATGATTTAAAAACACTAAAAAAAGAAAACAACTTTGCATATAACCAAAGTAAAGAAGGTTGGGGTCTTTGTAATGACGGTTCAAAATTATATAAGAGTGATGGTACCGAAAAAATTTGGACCCTAAACGCACAAACCCAAGCCGAAGAAACGTACATAGAAATGTACACCAATAAAAGTAAAATAAAAGCAGTAAACGAATTAGAATGGATTGAGGGCAGCATCTACGCAAACATCTATCAAAAGGAGGCCATTGCTATTGTAAACCCCAAAAATGGAGCTGTACAAGGAGTCATCAACTTAAAAGGACTCAAAGAGAAAGTAACACAGCACAACAAATTAGATGTATTAAATGGAATTGCCTACAAAGGAGAACCCAACATCTTATATGTAACAGGAAAAAACTGGGACAAACTGTTCAAGATTGAAATTTTTGAGAAGAAATAGCTGGCGAGTAGTGAGTAGTGAGTAGTGAGTAGTGAGTAGAATTTTAAAAATTTTAACTACACATACACTCTTAAACGCATAGACTTTAAAACTTTTGTTTGATGAAAGGTGACCGATGACAGATGACCGATTACAGATGATGAGATTAAAAGGTATATTTCAAACCCTTCAACTCCTCAATATCTAAACTCCAAAACAACATTTAGAATGTGGAGCATGTAATATAGACGTAGTCTAATCCAAATACTTTTATATTTTGACTTTTAACTTAAAAAACTCATCAACACATAAACTCATACACTCATAAACTTTAGGCTTTAGGCTTTAGGCAAAATGATGAAATCTTGATTATTTATAATTTTCAAATTAACTAATTCTGCATTCGAAATTCGTCATTCATCATTCATCATTCAACACGCTTCCCTCAGTCAAAATAGCTATTCACTCAATCTTCATTTTTTAACACACTATTCTATTCCATCTTTGAGGTAACACTTTAAAACCATAAAAGATGAAAACACAACGACACATTCTAGCGACAAAGACAAACCTAGCAGATGAACAAAAAAAGGCTGCTATTCAAAAAAGAAAACAATCTGTTACTTTTCTATTTTTATTGATACTAATGCTAATTTCTGTTCAAGGAATTTCACAAACCAGCAACAAAAAAGGGAATAGCATTCAACCACAAATGATTTCTGGCACCGTAACAAATAATGCTGGTTTACCATTAGCCAAAGCAAACATCATCATTAAAGGTACCCACAATGGTACACAAAGTGGTATTGACGGTCAGTATACGATTAAAACAAATGTAGGTGACACCTTAGTCTTCAGTTATATTGGATATACAGAAATTGAACGCTCTACACATCCATCAATTACGAATGCAGATGTCGTACTTACTGAAAGTGAAACCATACTCCCAACCATTTGGGTTAGTGAACTAAAAAAAGAAAAGGAAGAAAAACCTATGAATTGTTCTGCGGTATCTATGAAACCTTTTTCTAATGTTTCTTTTAGAAAAGATCTTGCCCTAGACCAAGAAAGGCAAATGAGAGCTTTTGCAACCGCTCAAACAAAAGCGTATCAAAAAAGGAAACGTGCCGAAAAAAGAGCCGAAAAAAAACAAGAGCGAGAAGCGAGAAGAAAAGAATAAAAAAAATAGGTAAAATAAAAATGTGATGAAGGAGGGATCACAGGTTGCGTAGTTTTGTAAAGATTTGGTCTTAGGATCAAATCTTTGCTTTTTTACAATATTACACCCAATAAAAAGTTATATTTTTATCAAAAATTTTCTTTTATGAAGTATGTATACGGGCTTGTACTATTTTGCTCTATCATTTTATGGAGTTCTTGCCGCAATGATTTTGAAACAGTACCAAATACGGGTAACTTAGAATTCTCCAGAGACACTGTTTTTTTAGATACTGTTTTTACCAATATTGGTTCTAGCACCTATAATCTAAAAGTGTACAACCGCAGTGATGATGATATTACCATTCCTACCATTAGATTAGGACAAGGTGAAAGCTCTTTATATAGACTTAATGTAGATGGGCTACCTGGTAAAACGTTTAACGACATCAACATTCTAGCGAACGATAGTATTTTTGTATTTGTTGAAACCACATTGGATATCGATAATCTCCCAGGCGGTGGATTAGAATTTTTATACGAAGACCAAATACAATTCGATACTGCAGGAAATCAGCAAAATGTTGAGTTAATTACCTTGGTAAAAGATGCCGTATTCCTATTTCCAGAAGACTTAGGAAATGGCATGTTCGAAACCCTTACTTTGGGGAGTGGTGAAGATGCAATTGAAATTGAAGGATTCTTTCTAGACAATACAGAACTTAATTTCACCAACGAAAAACCGTATGTCATTTATGGCTATGCTGCTGTTCCGCCTGGAGAAGAATTAATAATAGATCCTGGTGCCAGAGTGCACTTCCATAAAAGCAGTGGTATTTTGGTTGCTAATACAGCTTCTATAAAAGCCAATGGAACACCAAGTGCTGACCCGTTAGCACTTGAAGGAGAAATTATTTTTGAAGGAGATCGACTTGAACCTTCTTTTGCTAATACTCCTGGACAATGGGGTACAATTTGGTGTACTGCTGGAAGCACCAACAACGAATTTAACCACACCACCATCAAAAATGCCTCGGTAGGTCTCCTTATGGATAGTAATGATGGCGATAGAACACTTACGTTACGAAATACCCAAATTTATAACTCAGCTAATATTGGTTTATTAGCAAGAACTGGAGATGTTTATGGAGAAAATGTGGTGATTAATAATAGTGGTCAAGCAAGTTTGGCGCTTTCTCTAGGAGGTAGCTACACCTTTAATCATTGTTCTTTTGTAAACTACTGGTCTAATAGTTTTAGGACCTTCCCTGCCGTTCAAATTGATAATGGAATTACCACAGAAGATGGCACTTTTACATTTCCCTTAGAACAAGCAAACTTTAACAATTGTATTATCTACGGAAATGAAAACATCGAAATTGGATTAATTCCTGTTGATGAAACGACGCCTTTTAATATTGCCATCAACAATACATTGCTTCGCTTTAACGATACCAACAATACTTTTGACGGAAACCCATTGTACAATTTTAATAGCAGTGTGATAGTAAATATAGATCCTGTATTTCAAGATTCTAATCAAAACAATTTTAACATAGAACAAAATACCTCGGGTGCCATAGGCATTGGAGATCCAGCTACAGGCGCTTTAGTTCCGGTAGATCTAAATGGAACTTCAAGGGCTACTCCACCAGACGCAGGCGCCTATGAGAGTTCTGCATTTCCTCCAGAAGGATAGAAAAGAGACGTTATTTTTTGTCTGGTTGAGCGCAGTCGAAACCTGAAGTTACTCTTAGTTAATTATTGTTCCCACTCAGAAGCTTCTAAAATGTTCGAACAGAATTATAGTTTTTGATTTGCTTTTGCTAATAAGCGCTTCGGAAATGTTAGTACATTACACATCTGTTATAAAACTGTATCTTTAGTGCTAACAAATAATACCCCATGAAACAATTACTACTCCTACTATTAATCTCTGTAAGCTATGGTTTTGCCCAAGACTACAGATATACAGAAACACAATTTGAAGCAAGTACCAAAACTGAAAATATTGTTTACGGAACTGCGCCTTTTATAAACTTTCCATACAATAACGAATCAAATACCACAGAAGCAGATTTGGTAATGGATATTTACCAACCTGAAGGAGATGATCTAACGCTTAGACCTGCTATTATTTTTGCCCATAGTGGCGGATTTATAAACGGAAACAGAAACCATGATGATATGGTTGCCTTTTGTGATTCTTTAGCCAGAAAAGGATATGTAACTGCTACCATAGACTATAGAAAAAGTTTTTATATCCTAGAAGATGTTACGCTACATGGAATTCGTGCTGTGTACAGAGGCATTCAAGATGCAAGAAGTGCAGTACGCTATTTAAGAGCCAATGCAGTAACCTATGGTATTGATCCAACAAAAATCTACATGGCTGGAAGCAGCGCAGGATCATTTATAGCCTTGCATACTGCCTACATGAATGAACCTGAAGAACGCCCCATAGAAACGCAGTTTAGTGAATACACCGATATCATTTTTCCATTTTTCCATGAAGCACCAGACATGGGACCTGTAGATGTTGGTTTGCACTTAGAACAAAACGGACAGCCAGATGCTATTATTGGCTTATGGGGAGCATTACAAAACACTGAACTGATTACCAATCAAGATACCACTCCTGCCCTATTGGTGCACGGAACAGGAGATGAAACGGTACCATTTTTAATGGATCACCCATTTGGCTTTAACCAATTCCCTCAAGTGGAAGGAAGTGGTTTAATAGCACCAGCTCTAGAAGCTTTCAATATTGAAAATGAAACCTATTTTGAACCAGATGCACCGCACGAGTTTCACGGAACAAACAATGGAAATTGGCCTGGAGAACCTAATGAATTTTGGGATATTATTTTAAATAGATCCTATTCTTTTTTGTGGAAACAACACAAACCAACCGCTAATTTCACTGCAGTTAATGAAACTTCTTTTACCTTAGATTTTGAAGATGAAAGTGTAGGCGCACTTTCATGGTTATGGGATTTCGGGGATGGCAACACAAGCACAGAGCAAAATCCATCCCATGAATATGCTGCAGAAGGAGATTATGAAATCACCTTATATATAGAAAACGACATTCGTAGTTGGGATCAATTAACACAGGTATTTAATGTGCAAGAGATTCTTAATATTTCAGAAAACAACAATGAGAACGTTGTTTTATACCCAAATCCAACAACTGATTTCGTGCACATAAAAGGGATAGAGAATCCCAGCATAACCCTTCTTAACACGATTGGTCAAGTGATTTTGGAAGCAAA
The DNA here is from genome assembly GCF_058147145.1 of Patiriisocius sp. 208BN25-11. Classification (NCBI taxonomy): domain Bacteria; kingdom Pseudomonadati; phylum Bacteroidota; class Flavobacteriia; order Flavobacteriales; family Flavobacteriaceae; genus Patiriisocius; species Patiriisocius sp. 208BN25-11. Next base: position 37,530 of record NZ_JBYVJY010000011.1, on the reverse strand, counting down.
TAACACCACACAAATTGATATTTCTAATATTCCAAATGGGATCTACCTAATTCATATTGAAACTGAAAAAGGCAGGTACTTTAAAAGAGTGATCAAAAACTAATTAGAAGGTTATTTCGAAATACAAGATTTCTTTAGTACTAGATTCATCTGTATAGGTTCCTTTTTGTGAAAGGCCTAATTTTTCTAATAAACCAATAGAAGGAAGATTTTCTGGTGCTGTAATACCACCAATCACTTCTAATTGCAAGTCGTTTTTTGCATAGTTCAATACCGCTTGGGCCGCTTCAAAAGAATATCCTTTTTTATAATATGCAGGCAACAAGGCAAATCCAATATCTGGAATAGGAAGGCCATCACGTTTATAGAGTCCGCTCACACCAATAATTTCTTGGGTATCCTTTAATTCTAGAACATAAGGCCCAAACCCATAATTTGGGTAAAAAGGCATGTAGGTATTGATAATATATGCCTTTGCAGCCTCAAGAGTCTTGATATTTCGATCTCCAATATATGAAATCCACCCATCGGTATTCATTAACTCTAGAATAAAAGGAGCATCCTCTGGACTAATCTCTCTAAGTTTTAGACGCTGGGTTTCTAGGAGGTAGTTCATTGGAAGCAGGTATTAAAAAATAGTTATAACATTTGTCTGGTTGAGCGCAGTCGAAACCTTCATTGATACTGGCAAAAAGTAGTTCTCGACTGCGCTCGAACAGACATTCCAAAAACTTTTTATAATACTATTAGGCTACAAACAAAGGTCTGTCGCTCATCATGCCGTTAACCATAATAGCGATTTCATCTAATTTGTCTTCGTTTTCGTGATTTGTAATCGCAGCATCAATAAAATCTACAATCTGCTGCATGTCGTCGTCTTTAAGTCCGCGTGTGGTAATAGCTGCGGTACCAATTCTAATTCCGCTGGTTACAAACGGCGACTTATCATCAAATGGTACCATGTTTTTATTTACAGTAATATCTGCTTTTCCAAGCGCAGCTTCGGCTTCTTTTCCAGTGATGTTTTTGTTACGTAAATCGATTAACATCATGTGGTTGTCTGTGCCACCACTAATAATCTTATATCCTTTTTGAACGAAAGCTTCGGCCATGACAGCTGCGTTCTTTTTTACTTGAATCATGTAATGCAAGAACTCATCAGTCAATGCTTCTCCAAAAGCAATCGCTTTAGCAGCAATAATATGCTCTAGAGGTCCGCCTTGATTTCCAGGGAATATACCACTGTCTAATAAAGAAGACATCATTCGTTTTTTTCCGCTTTTTAGTGTAATTCCAAATGGGTTTTCAAAATCTTTGCCCATTAAAATCATACCTCCACGAGGCCCACGTAACGTTTTGTGTGTAGTCGTTGTAATTACATGACAATGTGGTACTGGATCTGCAATAATACCCTTAGCTATGAGTCCAGCTGGGTGTGCAATATCTGCTAATAAAATAGCGCCTACTTTGTCTGCAATTTCTCTAAAACGCTTATAATCTATTTCACGAGAATAGGCAGAAGCTCCAGCGATAATCATTTTGGGTTGCTCTTTGATGGCAATGGCTTCAATTTTATCGTAATCTAGCATTCCTGTTGCTTCTTCTACACCATAAAAAACAGGATTGTACAGTCTCCCACTAAAGTTTACAGGACTCCCATGTGTTAAGTGACCTCCATGTGCCAAATCAAAACCCAAGAATGTATCTCCTGGTTTCAAACAAGCATGAAATACAGCGGTATTTGCCTGTGACCCACTATGTGGTTGTACGTTTGCGTATTCGGCACCAAACAAAGCTTTAGCTCTATCAATGGCAATTTGCTCTACCTCATCTACAATTTCGCAACCTCCATAATAGCGTTTTCCGGGATATCCCTCAGCATATTTATTGGTAAGTACAGAACCTGCTGCATCCATTACTTGTTGGCTTACAAAATTTTCTGAAGCGATTAGCTCTAGGCCATCAACTTGGCGCTCGTGTTCTGCTTGAATTAACTCAAATATTTGTTCGTCTCTTTCCATGTGTTCTTTTATAATGCTAGAATTTTAATCGTTTATTAATGGCTTCTGAAATTTTAAAATTTCAGAAAGTATCCTCAAAATCAACACCCTATATATTGGTTTCTTACAACGAATATTTCCGAAGAGAAAAAGAAATATTTTAATGTGTTAATTTAATATCAAAAATAGAAAAAAGCATTCGTTTCCTATTCTTTATATTATATATTTGATGTAGATTTTACTAACAGAAATTAAACACTATGCCTTTAACTGCAAACGACACTTCTAGAGTTTCTTGGATTAATGTTCCAGAAAACAGTGATTTTCCTATTCAAAACATTCCTTTTGGAGTTTTTTTAACTCGTGACGATATTATTACCATTGGTACGCGTATTGGAAACACCGCTATAGATCTAGGGGCTTTGCACCAGTTAGGCTACTTTAAAGGCATTGATCTTACCGATGATATTTTCTTGCAAGACAGCCTAAACGATTTTATTGCAGACGGACGTAAAACATGGCGTTTAGTGCGTAATAGAATTAGTGATATTTTTTTGAAAAGCAACCAAGAATTACAAACCAACAGAGCACATTGTGATAAGATTTTATTTAGTCTCGATGAAATTGAAATGCAGTTGCCCGTAGATGTAGGTGATTATACAGATTTTTATGCAAGTAAAGAGCATGCTACCAATGTTGGAAGTTTGTTCAGAGATCCAGAAAATGCTTTATTACCAAACTGGTTACATATTCCTATTGGATACCATGGAAGAAGTTCTTCTATCATCCCATCGGGAACACCAATACATAGACCTGTTGGCCAAACAAGACCTGGAGAAGATGGTGTCCCTGGATTTGGACCCAGTAAGTTATTAGATTTCGAATTAGAAATGGCATTTATCACAACAGCTGCCAACCATTTAGGAAAAAGAGTGCCTATAGAAGAAGCTGAAGAACAAATTTTTGGTTTGGTACAATTTAACGATTGGAGTGCACGCGATATTCAGGCTTGGGAATATGTTCCATTAGGACCCTTTTTAGGAAAGAGTTTTGCCTCTACTATTTCTCCTTGGATTGTTACTTTAGATGCTTTAGAGCCTTTTAGAACAGAAGGACCAAAACAAGAACCTGCTCCACTAGCCTACTTACAACAAAGTGGCGCAATGAATTTTGACATTCACTTAGAAGCTTCGATACAACCAAAAGGTGGCGAAGATACTGTAGTTTGTAAATCAAACTTTAAGTACATGTACTGGTCTATGGCGCAACAACTCACACACCACACGGTAAATGGTTGTAATGTGCGTAGTGGTGATATGATGGGAAGTGGTACGATCTCTGGACCTACCAAAGACAGTTATGGTTCGATGCTTGAACTTACCTGGAGAGGACAAAACCCTATCCAATTAAAAGACGGTACGGAGCGTAAATTCATCAACGATGGAGATACCGTAAAAATGCGAGCTTTCTGTGAAAAAGATGGACTACGTATTGGTTTTGGAGACTGTGACGGAAAGGTATTGCCTGCGATGGAATAATTTCCAGTTTTGAGTTTTGAGTTTTGAGTTTTGAGTTTTGAGTTTTGAGTTTTGAGTTTTGAGTTTTGAGTTTTGAGTTTTGAGTGAAATTTAAAAATTATTGTAACACCTAAACACATAAACCCCTAAACTTATAAACTACTTCTAAACTCCTAAACACATAAACTCACAAACTATTCAAGCCATATCTTAAAATCCTTTACACGCTCTCTTGCTACAATGACTTCTTGTTCTTTATAGCTATTGAGTTTTAACTGTAAACGTGAATTGGTGTAGGAGATAATGTCTTTAATTTCATTGATGTTCACGTAGAATTTTCGGCTGATTCTAAAGAAGGTTTTTGGTTCTAATTCTTGTTCTAATAACTCTAAAGTAGTATCGAGTAAATAATCTCTACCTTCTACGGTATGTGCATAAGTTCCTTTGTTTTCGCTGTAAAAACACTCTATTTCATCTACAGGAATCATTTTTATGTGTTGTCCGATTTTGGTGGTGAATCGCTTTTTATAGGTACGTTCTACAGGGTTGGTAAGTAGCTTTTTTATATCATCAAAATTGAGAGAGACTGGCTGCACTTTAGGTTGTACGTTCTTGTATTGTGTTACAGCTGCTTGTAATTCTTCTTCATCGATAGGCTTTAATAAATAATCAATGCTATTTAGTTTAAAAGCTTGTAAGGCATATTCATCAAAGGCGGTAGTAAATATGATGGCGCTATCTACTGTAACGGCATCAAAAATTTCAAAAGAGAGTCCGTCGCTTAACTGAATATCCAAAAAGATTAAATCTGGATGCTCGTTTTCTTGAAACCAGGTCACAGCTTCTTCTACACTATGCAGCATGGTAGCCACGGTAACATCTATTTTTTCTAGCATGCGATTTAATCTGCGTGCCGAGGGTCTTTCGTCTTCAATAATAAGTACATTCATGTATCCTATTGTTTTTTCTCCTTTTAGAAAGGGGTTCTTGATTGATTTTGTTCTTTTTCTATAATCTCTTTTATTTTTCGCTCTTCCCAGGTGCTTAGTAAGGGTATTTTAAATACAAAGAGCGCGTGTATCGCTAGTCCGATGCCCCAAAATATGGCAGTTCCAAAAATATTCCATTGCACCCAATCATAAAAACCTTGGCCATTTTGACTGAAAATATAATCCCAATTTCTAAAAAATCGTATACCAAGGATAGCACCATTCACTAAAATATATACCGTTAGGTGTACGTAAAAATCTTTTAGTTTTTTTACCTTTTTTTGGGCTCTTTTTAGCTTTGCTCTTTGATTCTTTTCCATGATTAAAAACGTATGGTTGGTTCGTTATCGTCTATAGGTTCGTCTTCTTTATCTTCTTCCATGAACTCTCTTAGTTTACGTTCTTCCCAATCTTTTCCTAGAAAAGGATTTAAATTGAAAGCCTTTGCCCATTGAAATACTAGTGCTATTCCCCATCCAAAAGCAGCCCATAAAAACCAAGCATTGCGCCATTGATTGGTATAGTAATTTAATCCAGCAAGCAAGCTAATAAAAACAACATAAGAAAGTACACTCATGTAAAATTTCTTGATTTCTATCACACGCTTTTTAGCTCTGTAATATTTATCGTCTTTTTTATAAGGTTCCATAATCGTGATGTTTTAAATTGATACTATAAAGATACTTTTGTCTTCTAGCTTCGGAAATTTTAAAGATCCCAATTGTTGTTTTTCAAGGACCAATTGTAGTGGGTTTTTAAAATTTCCGAAGTACTAGAAAAAAACCTTAAAAGCGATCTTCTTTATCGATCATTTCTTTAATCTTTCTACGTTCCCAATCCTTCCCTAAAGGACTCCACTCGAAGGTATCACTGGCATGTCCAAGAATACCAAGTCCCCAACCACAAATAGGAAATAAAAACCAAGGAAGGTTTACATTTGATTGGTACCATAACCAAATAAATACTGGGATTGCCATCAAGTAGATCACAAAATGAACGTAAAATCCTTTTAACTTTTCGACACGCTCTTTGGCAAGCTCGTATCTTTTTTCTGAAATATGTGTGTCTTGTGTATACATCGCTTTGTGTGTTTTAGTGAGCATAGGAATAGCAATGCTAAACTCTTGCTCTGTTTTACTTATTAATACCGGTTGCTCTGTAAGCAATTGATAGCGTTGGGTGATGTTTTGAAGTCCAACCCCACTACTATCTTTTACCACTTGCTTAGGCTGTAGGTTATTTTTTACCACCAAATTTCCATTGCGTTCTTCTATGGTGATGTACAATTTTTTTGAAGGAGTTACTTGGTTGTGTTTTACAGCATTTTCTAACAACAATTGTAAAGCCAGCGGTACTACTTTAGCCTCTGGATCAGTAACTATTTCGGGCATTGTAAATACAATACTATCTTCAAAACGCATCTCAATGAGTGACATGTAGAGTCGGGCAAACTTCAACTCTTCTGCAACGGTAACTACATCCTTGTTTTTTTGCTCTAATACGTATCTATATACCTTAGAAAGTGCTGTAGTAAACTTTGTAGCAGCCTCCGGATTTTCTTCAATTAAACTTGTAAGTACATTTAAGCTATTAAACAAAAAATGCGGATCTAATTGATTTTTAAGTGCATCAAACTGTGCAGACGCTGTTCCTGCTATTATTTTTTGCTCTTGAACCTGCTGCTCTTTTTTGTATTGATAGTAATAAATAATATAGAAAATAGCAACAGCTACAATAGTAATTATAAACGAAAAGTTGTAATAACTTATATTTTCATTTGCTATAAAATCTGCAAAAGACCATCCATTATAGACTACTTGAGTAAGAAAACGAAGTAGTATAATACAAGCAATAGTAATAGCCGTATTGCCAATAAAAGCAACGGTTAGATTCTTAAATGTGAATAGGTTTTTGCCATACTTGTCCAATAAATAAGTGACTAACACGGCATTTCCCATGTATAAAACGATAGAGTACACTTGGTTAAAAGCAATATCTTCTAATAGATTGTCTTGTGCAAATACATTAATACCATTAGCGTAACGTATGATGGCAACGACTATATATACTATAATCCCAACAAAAAATGCTTTTCCTAGTTCTTTTCTAACGTTCATACTCAGTCTTATTTACCACAGTTTTTTTGAACCTCTAGAGCATGCTCTAAACCTCCAGAAGGGTGTAAATTACTTTCAGGCTCAAAGGTTTCAAACAAGCCAATGGCACGATCTACTTCTTTACAATAGGCAGATGTATCGCCTCCAAAAAAGGCTGCACTACCTATATCCCACTCTGCTTTTCCTAATACTACTCTTGGGTTATCTGGTGAGATTACTGCTGCCTTTTGATACAATTGTGCCACTTTACCAGCGTATTGCATTCCGTAGGTTTGGCCATCAAACACTACCCATGCTGTGTAGTATTGTGCTTCTAATACCATGATTTCTGCATTTGGTTTCTCTCCATTGTTTGTTTTTGCTAGGTTTAAAAGTGTTAAGGCTTTTTCCATGATGGCTGTAAACTTGGTCTTATCTTTTTCGTTAAAACTGGAGAATACTAAAATCTGACTTGCATAAAAATTAGGTAACCAAGCTTCTGGTTCTGCACCAGCAATACGTTCAAATAATTGAACTGCTTTTTCTGGTTGATTGTCTCTCCAAAGTTCTAAGGCTTTTTGCATGCCTGTTTCATACTTACTCTGGGCAACAGCACCGAAGCTTACTAAAAATACCAATGTGTAAAGAATTGTCTTCATAGGGTTTGTGTTATGGGTTTAAAATTACATAGAAATTTTTTGATGAATGACCGTTCCGCCTTTTACTTCAAATTTTGCGTCTTCCCAAATTGGCGGTCCAAATCTTGCCGGTGCATTATTTGAGGTTGCAGTATCTTCACTTGGGTAAAAACCCATGAGCATGTTTAGTTTTCCGTCCATGTCTTCATCATGAAAAGCAGAAATAGCATACACACCATCTGGGAGATCTGTAAATGAAATGGTCGCAATATTGTTTTCTATTGTTGCAACACCACCTTTAATGCGTTTGTTTAAAAAGTTGGCTTCACTATCGTACACAGCAATCAATGCATTTCCTTTATTAGAATCGAAATTAGTGATGGTTACCTCAATGGTATTTACTTGTGCTTGCATGATAAGTCCTGTAAAAAAGAGACTTAAATAAATGAGTACTGTTTGCATGATTTCTGAAATTTTAACGGTTGAACAATTTGATAGTTCAAAGATGCATTGCAAAGGGGTGAATTTAAATTGTTTTGTACCGAACTGTAATATTTAAGGATTGAATTGTATGAATTTGTGATTATTAGTTATATTGTATTTCCTTTAAAGAAAACATAACTATAATTTTCAACCCCATTTTTAGAATAAAACCCGTGGAAAAAGTAGTAAAAGAATATCCTATTAAAATTTCAAAAGATATTTTTAAGCAATATCATTTTTGCTCAATTACACAAATGAGCTCTAAAAAAAACACTGGGCTTATTATAGATGATGGTCTATTTGAAATTTCTTTTGTAAAAGAAAAAGATGTTCAAATTTCTGCAAACGGAAAAAAAATTTTACTTCCACAAATTTTTGGTTTTGGAAAGTTTGATAGCCCTATTAGGTTAATCATACCATCAAAAATGAGTTACTTCTCTATTAAACTGCAACCATGGATTTCCTCTTTTTTCTTTTCTAAGAATAATGATCCTATTACCGATTTATCAAAAACCCATTATCCAAACATCGCTATTCTTCATACCAAAATTTTTAACTCCACTAATTTTACTGAACAAATTAAACACGTAGAAGATTTTTTTATAAAACAAACACTACCAAATATTAACGATTTCAGAATTAGTAAAGAAATTTGTAATTATATATATACAAATGATGGCAACATTATCATTAAAGATTTATTAAAGAAGTACCCGTATTCTAGACAAAAAATAAATCAATTATTCTTTGACCAAACTAGGAATTCAATTAAGGAGTTTGCAAGACACACACGGCTAAGAGCTATCATGTCATACAGGATGAAACACCCAGAAGAATCTTTAACCAATATAACGTATCGGTTTGGCTATTTTGATCAGTCTCACTTTATCAAGGATATGAAAAAAGTTACTGGTGTTACTCCATCAAAATTTTCAAACACTACTAATTTCTTTTTTGAACAATTAATTAAAGCTTCATAACATTTTTTACAATTTTCGAAAAACCCTAGTATTTACTTTTAGCAGGAATACCTAATCATGGAATTATTTATAAACCATAATTAGACAACACTAAAATAATTTGAAAATGAGTGAGAAAATTAATCAAAATCAATTAAGAAAATTTGCAGTCGCTACGCTACTATTGTTTTCCATCCTAATAAACGCACAAAATCTAGAAGCAGAAGAAAAATTAAAAACTTTTTTATCGATTGCTGAAGATTTATTTGAGAAAACCGAATTACCTGGAGCAGCTTTCTCAATTATTTACAAAGGAGATATTATATACAAAGGAGGCTTTGGTTATAGTGATATATCTAAACAAAAACCTGTTAATGAACATTCTCTTTTTTTTATTGGTTCAACAACAAAAGCATTTACTGGCTTTGCAGCTGCAAAATTAGTTGAAGAAGGAAGATTACAATGGAAAAAACCAATAATTAACTACCTGCCTGAATTTGAACTATCTGAGCCTTATGTTGCTAAGAATATACATTTAGAAGATTTATTTACTCATATGTCGGGTTTATCAAGAAAAGATGATTTATGGTTATCGAAACCAATAACAAGAGATCAGGTATATGCACAAACTAAAACATTAGAGTTTTCGCATAGCCTAAGGGAAAGATGGGATTACAATAACCATGCATACGTTATCGCTGGAAAGGTATTAGAAAGTGTGCACAAAACCTCTTGGGAATCTATTATTGAAGAAGAAATATTCAAACCTTTAGGAATGACAAGTTCTTACACAAAACACGAAGAGTTCTTAAACGATTCTAATCATGTAACTGGATATTATAGAGATGGAAAGACAATTCAGCCGCATATCAATTCAGATAATATTGGACCAGCTGGGGCGATTAGTAGTACTCCTAGCGATCTTTCAAAATGGCTAAAAATGATGGTGAACAAAGGTGATTTCAACAACAAAAAAATGATTAGTAATGAGCAGTATGATTACTTAATAAGTCCAAAGAGAATGTCTTTTAGTGATACGTGTTCTGTAAGATATTATTCAATTGGATGGGGAGGAAAACAAAGACATGGCAAAAGAACCCTAATTCACAATGGCTCAATTGCTGGCAATAACTCAAGGGTGCTATTTAGTCCAGAAAATGGTTTCGGTATTTTTATTCTAACAAATCAAATTTCAGATTATAAAGACATTCTAACCGATTATGCCGAACAAATCTTTACGTCAGGAAACTTTAAGAGAGAGGTTGAAAGAGAAAGAAAACTAATAAGCTACAATAGGTTTATAAATTTTCAAAATTTATTGCTCGACAATGGAATTAAAGCAGCTAGAGAATACTTCAACAAAATATCATATAAAGATTTCGAACCCAGTATGATTCGTTTTGGCAAATCACTCTTAGATGCTGGATATACTGAATTATCATTAGTAGTCTTTGAATTAAATGTTTCAGAAAATCCAGATTCAATCATAGGAAATGACTCTTATGCAAAAGCATTGATAAAAAACAACGATAAAGAAGAAGCTATAAAAATCTTAAAAAGATTATTAAAACTAGATCCTGAAAATAAAGACACAAAAAAATTATTACAATCACTCATCTAAAATTAAATACAAAAAAAATACTTATGAGAACTAAACTTTTTTTATTCTACTAATCACAATAACATTTATAAAAGCTCAAGAATTAAGCGTTTTGAACAAATTTCTGAAACATTAATGAACCATATTGAGGGCACCGGAAATGGAGAACCTGAAAGATTAAAAAAAGCTTTTCACCCTAACTTTAATCTTTACACCGTTACTTCAAAAGATAGTCTAAGAATTCGTTCGGGAGAGAGGTACATTTCTAATGTCAAAGAAGGAGAAAAAACAAATAGAATTGGACGAATCATTTCAATTGATTATGAAAAAGATGCTGCAATTGCTAAAGCAGAAATTTTGATTCCAAACTGTAAGGTATTTATTGACTATTTTCTTTTGTTGAAATATGAAGAATCATGAAAAATAGTACACAAAAGCTATACTTGGAGAGAAATTCCTAAATAAAAATCTAACTAATATTTCTTAAATACAGAGTCTAAAAAACAACAAAACACTCATTGTCAGTATTTTAATCTTAAAAATGAGATGCAAATTATTTGTACTCAAAAGTATGATTTTAAAATTATTAGCTATATTAGATATGTGAATTGCTAACTATAAGAAACTTTAAACTATAGGTTAGCTTTAAATCGAATCTAATATTTAAAACTATAGATATGAAATACTTAAAATACATCCTCGGACTTTTAGCCGTATTGATTATTGGATTTTTCCTTTTAGGATTAGTTAAATCTGAAATATCTTACGACTGTGAAATAGTAGTTGACAAACCATTAGCAGAATCTTGGGCAGTTAGTCAAGATGAAGAAAAATTGGGCGACTGGCTAGAAGGATTCCAAAAAACACAACATGTAAGCGGTACTCCTGGTCAAGTGGGTGCAGTTTCTGATGTTTATTTTATAACCGAAGGAGAAGAAATGATTATTCGAGAGACCATTACTGGCATTGTTCCCAATGAATCCATTGCGATGCAGTTTACCTCAGAATTCATGGATATGGACTATATACTAAGCATGGAGTCTGTAGATGGGAAAACAAAAATTAACTCCAGTACAACCTGTACTGGAAATGGGATGGTTTCAAAATCCATCATGGCTTTAATGAGTGGCTCTATTCACACCCAAGAAGAAATCAATTTAGCTAATTTAAAAAGCCTCATTGAAAACAATACCGACGACTATCTTCAAAAGGAGTAAAAAGGATGTGTTATACCAAGCCTTTAGGTAGTTGTTCTTAGTGCATGTTTTATATAGAAAATGAATATGGCTCCCAAAAATTCTGTCTTTTTTGACAAACTCATCAAAAATCCGAAGCAACTATTTTTGATGGATACCTTGGGGGCTTTGATTACGAGTGTTTCAATGTTTCTAGTGCTAGCAGCATTTGAAACCTATTTTGGGATGCCCAAAAAGACAGTGTATCTATTAGGTGGTATTGCATGTTGTTTGTTTCTATACTCGTTTAGTTGCTACAAAAGCACCCCACAACCATGGAGACCGTATCTGAGGGTATTACTTTTTTGTAATACTGGCTACATTATAATTTCCATGCTATGTATGATCATACATGCCGAAAAACTTACGGTATTAGGATGGAGCTACTTTATGCTGGAACTTATTGTTATTGGAGTAGTTATACGAATAGAATACAAAGGATATAGATATCAACCAAAGAATGAAACTAACAAACTAACAAACCCCTAAAATTTCAGAAGCATGAAAACCACAACATTTCTAACTTTTGTAGGAAATCAATGCGGAAAGGCTGAAGAAGCTATTCGTTTTTATACATCTATCTTTCCCAATTCAGAAATTAAGAACATAACTAAATACAAATTAGGAGAGCCTGGAGGTACTCCAGAACTTGTAAAATATGGCGAATTTACCCTAAATGGTATGGAGTATATGTGCTCTGAAAGTAACTACAACCATGCTTGGTCTTTCTCACCGGGTGTATCCATTTTTGTGACTTGTACTACAGAAAATGAGATTGACACCCTATTTGAAAAATTATCTTCTAATGGAGGAAAAGTGATGGTCCCATTAGACAACTATGAAACGGGGGATTATGGTTTTGGTAAAAAATTTGGCTGGTGTGAAGATCTTTACGGAATTTCATGGCAATTTAATCTTTTAGCATAAAAACCAAAACAATGCCTCTAAAACCATATCATATTATTATTGGCATTACAACATTGTTACTACTCATCCCTCTAATAGCAATGCAATTCACCAATGAAGTAAATTGGTCTGCAACAGATTTTCTAGTAGCAGGGATCTTACTTCTAAGCACGGGGTTTTCTATCCTTCTTGTTGCTGGAAAAATTAAAAAACCGGCATATCGAATTTCATTAATCATAGCAATAGTTCTAGTGCTACTATTAGTTTGGGTAGAACTGGCTGTGGGTATTTTTGGGGGTCTTTGAGTAAACAATAATATACTCCTATAAGTTATCTAATTGATTTTCTTTCCCATCTTCACTAATGGTCCAAAAGAAACCTACAAAGAAAAACTGATCGGCTGCGGGACGAAGGGCTTGTCTATCAAATACACCTTGCGCATTGGGCGTGTTGCTGTATTGATACCCATTTACATTTTTGGTTGCCAATACATTATTTACAGATAGATACAAGATTTTTTGCTGCGTAATTAAGTACGCCCAGTTTAAACTTACACTATTAAAATCTCTTGTTTTGTCTTGTAAGAACCCTGGCATATTTGGATTGGTGAAACTTCTTCCGCTACCATAATTATAACTAGCTCCTACCTGACTTTGCCAATCTTCTATCCAGTATTTTGCTACCACAGATAGATTATGCGTATTCGCAAAAGAAGGCGTAGCACTCGTAGGGAAGTTTTGATATTCACGCTCAGTATCTAAAAACGAATAACTCACCCAATAATCAATGTTTTTAATACTCTCATTGTCACGCCAGAAAAAGTCAACACCTTGCGCATAGCCATCACCATTATTGGTAAAATTGCTGTTAAATGTAGGGAATTGTGTATCAAACGTAATTAAATCGTTGTAGTTTTTAAGATAGGCCTCTGCTCTAAAAATTCGGTTATTAGCTATGTATTGGTAGTTTGCAATAAAATGATCGGTACGTCTTGCTTTGAGGTTGGTCTCAAATTTTAATACATCGTTATTGGGTTGTTGGTTAAAATTTCCGTAGGCCAAAGACAACTGGCTGTTTTTACCTGTTTTGTAAGCAACAGACAAACGTGGTGAAATCGTCACATCCTCAAACAAGGCACTATATTCTCCCCTAATTCCAGCTTTTAAAGCAAACTTTCTTGAAAAGATGATATCACTTTCTGCAAAGACACCCGTAATGTGATTATTAAACCCATATTGATCTGCAAAATTTGGGTTGGTAAAATCTTCATCGAACGTTGTTAAAAACTGCTCTGCCCCTACACTCAACTTAAAACGACTGCTAAAACGCTTCTTTATTTTTACTTTGAAATGTGCCGAGTTTTCTGTGTTGTCTATTTCATTGTCCTGAAATAGCAAATCTGTTTTAGCTAAAGTATAACTAGCACCGGCATCTAACTTTAAGTCATCTCCCACCACACCACTATAACTCATGTTGGTATATAAGTTTCGGTTTTTGAGTCCGAATCTCGTTCCCAAAGGATTATTTATATCTTCTTGGGTCAATTCGAAGTTGGTGCTATCGAAAGCGGTGTAAAATTTAAAGAGTCCGTTTTTAAACTGCTTTCTAAAAACCGTCTCCCCACTCAAAGCTTCAAAAGGTTTTTCCCAATCGTTTCTATCTTCTAGCACCGCCAAATAAGGCGCTAAATTGATGTACGATGTATTTACACTTAAAGACGAAGTATCCCATTTTTCGGTATGACCAAGTCCTCCACCAACGCTCATAACACTAATATTAGTTGCCTCTTGCACGGGCTCATCAATGGTGTTTAATAACAATACAGATGACAATGCTTGCCCGTACTCGGCACTATATCCTCCTGTAGAAAAAGTAATTCCGTCAAACAAAAACGGACTATACCTCCCACGACTAGGAATATTATTGGTAGACGGCGTATACGGTGTAAACACACGAATGCCATCGATAAAAATTTGAGTTTCCCCAGCATCACCACCACGCACAAACAAACGACCATCTTCAGAAACCGTACTGGTACCAGGCAGAGTTTGTAGCGCTCCCACAAAATCTCCTAAGGCACTCGCTGTGGTTACAACATCTAAGGGTTTTAATACCGAAACTTTGCTGTTGTCACTCGCTTCAAAGGTACCCGCAGATAAGACCACCGTTTCTAGAGAATTTACATCTTCACGTAACGCCACTTTGAGGTTTTGCATTTCAGAAACATCCTGTATCAACACGTATTCTTCAAAAGAAATAAAGGTCACTTTTAGGGTTTGTGTTCCAGTTTCTTCGGTGGTAAAAGAGAAGTTCCCATCGATATCACTAGAAGCACCATCGTAGGTTCCATCCAAATAAATATTGGCACCTAGAATAGGCGTTCCATTTTTCTCGGTGACCACTCCAGAGATTTCTGTTTGGGCAAATGCAAGAAAAGGAAGCATGGATACTAAAAATGTAATGATGTAGATAAGTAGTAATTGTTTTTTTGAAATGTTCATGGTTTCTGAAATATTAGTTTGATACAAATGTGGGGCAAGGATATCATATTTCAGAATTAAAGATACTCAACTGTTTAATTTATGGACTCAATTGTAGTTAAAAATAGACCGCTTAGCACTTCGCCAAGGCTTCGAGCTACAAAGTCGCTGTTGGACCGTTGTGCCTCCGCTAAAGCTTCTGCGACACGCGGGCGCTTTGCTTACTGATAGATTTTAGACCGCTGCGCTGTTAGAATATGGAGTATGGACTCATTTAAATAAATAGCAAGCTAAAGTTTGAATTTTTGACTTTTAAACATATAAACTCTTAAACACATAAACCCCTAAACATCTCAGCTTCTCAACTCATCAACTCATCAACTTCATCTTGGTTCTTGGGTCATGATTCTTTAAGATGAATATTGCAACACATAAACTCTTAAACGAATCAACTCATTTACTAAAAATGTTAAACTCTATGGAAGCCAAATACAAAATGTTTAATTTTATTGAAAACAAATAATTATGAAAAAAATATACTTTTTAATGGTAGTGTCACTGCTATCATTTCAACTTCAGGCGCAAGACACTTTTTCTATTATTGCTGTAGATCCTGTAACTGGTGATATTGGTTCTGCAGGAGCTTCTTGTGTGGATGGCGCAGGTAATTTTGGCGGGATTATAGACATTATTACACGAATTATCCCAGGTCGTGGTGGTGTGAACAGTCAAGCCTATGTGTGCATTCCCAACTCTAACCTCAACAATGCCATTGCCCAAATGGAAATGGGTGCAAGTCCAGATGAGATTATAGAGTATTTACAAAATAACGACTCCTGTAGTTCACAAAATTTTAATCCGGCGTTTAGACAATACGGTGTTGCAGATTTTGACACTAATGGCGACCCAAGAACGGCAGGATTTACTGGCGACTCTGCAGACGATTACAAAGAAGATATTCAAGGTACTACCTTTAGTGTACAAGGAAACATCTTACTAAATGAAACAGTACTTAATAACATGCAAGCCAACTTTACAAATACCACAGGTACCCTAGCAGATAAGCTTATGGCTGCCATGCAGGGCGCAAACTTTGCTGGAGCAGATGCACGTTGTTTGGCAAGAGGAACTTCTTCTACATCTGCTTATCTGTTAGTATATCATGCAGATGATGACCCAAACAATCCCTATTTACGTTTAAATATTCCAGAAGTAGATTTTGGAGACGAGCCTATAGACCAGCTACAAGACCTGTATGATCAGTTTTTAAGTGTAGAGAGCAATGTACTAAAAGACAAATTACAACTGTATCCTAACCCTGTTCAAGATGTTGTTACCTTACAATTTGAAAACGATGTTCTTATTTCAAGCACAGAAATTATAGACGTACAAGGAAAAGTACACTCGCAGCAAGAAAGCGGAGCTATTTCAGGAACACTAAGTATGAATACCACTGCTTTAGCACAAGGAGTGTATTTCTTAAGAGTAACCACTGCAGGAGGTGTTACTACCTTACAGTTTATAAAGGAATAGGAAACAAAATATATCACAAAAAAAAAGACCCCTATGTACATAGCGGTCTTTTAAATATTAATGAGTATTTCTTAGCTTAACTCGTGTGCTACTAAGTAATAAAATGCTGGACGACTTTTAAATTTAATTCCAGACATTTTTTCTGCAACTGCATTTACTGCAGCAGCACCTTTATCTTTATCTTCAACTCCTAGTTTCTTAGCAACAAAGTTTTTACGCACTGTTTCTAACTCTGCTGGATCACCTCCAGAAACAAGTAAAGCATCTCTATTGTTTACCATTGTTTTTAGGCTGTTTACATAGCCATCTAATTGATCGTGGTTGATATTAGTTACCCCGCAGTCGTTTAGTTGACTAACAGCAGTTTCTTTCATCTTTGCTAATTTTTCTTGTGTTTCGCTCATCGGACTTATATTTTAGGAATTAGTATTTTTTGTTTACTTCACTAAATTACTGAATTATTATCAATTTCTAAAATATGGGAAAACAAAAAAGGTACCCTTTCGAAGTACCTTTCTATTTACAGGATGAAATGTAATATTACTGTTCTGTTTCCAGTTGTTGTTTTTCCCAATTGGTAATACCTCCTTGAAGGTCAAAAATTTGAGTAAACCCTAACTCTTTTAGTATTTTGGCTGCACGTGCGCTACGTCCGCCCTTTTTACAATATACATAAACAGGCTTATCTTTGTCTAAACTTGCCACTTTCTCTTTAAAGTCGTTGTCTGTCACACAAATGTTTTGTGCGTCTTTAAGATGACTCACTCCATACTCCTCTTGTGTTCTTACATCTACCAACTGTGCGCTAGTATCCTTTGCAAGCACATCATACATAGCTTTTGGGGCTAGTACTTCTATAGTTTGTGGTGCGGCAGCACTGGTAGTTTTTTGTGCATTATTACAAGACACACTCGCTAGTGTGATTAAAATTGAAGCAAGTATTGTGATATATCTTTTCATAGTATCCTATTAAACTGTTTTTTCTCCTTGCCATTCCATAAATCCGCCCATAAGGTTATAGGTGTTTTCAAAACCATTAGAGTCCATAATCATACACGCTTGTCCACTTCTTCCACCAGATCTGCAATACACATAATAGTTTTTGCTTTTATCTAACTCGTTGGCTCCTTGCATAAAGGCTCCAGCGTTCATGATATCTAAGTGTTTTGCATTGGGGATATATCCTTCTTCTATTTCACTTTGGGTACGCACATCTAGAATTATAGCATTATCGTCTGCTGCCAGTTGTTCTGCCCATTGTGTTTGTGTTAAGTCTTGCATTGTGTTATTTTTTTGATAAAATTAATAATTACCATTTAGATAGACGCAAAAAAACAAAAAAGGTTACTGTGTTTAGTAACCTTTCTTTAGATATGTTCTCAAAATTTTGAGATGAGAACTTGAATATTTAGATTATTTACAATAGGTTTCGACTGCGCTCAACCAGACATTTATCATATATATACTAAGACTATGAGCTCTTAAACTTTTATAGAGCAGCCAATAGCTTTTGTTTCTTTTACTTCAATTTCTTTTCCAGCTAACAATGCATCAATAGCATCTGCCAAATAGGTTTTCTTCACTGCACTCCCATTTCTTACATTATCATCGATAGCACCAATGTATTTTACAATGTTTGCTTTCCCCTCTTTTTGTAATAAGTATACATGTGGTGTTTTCTTAGCACCATAGGTTACATATACCTTATCGTCTTGATCATACAAATATGGGAAGGTAAACCCTTTATCTTTTGCTTTTGCTTGCATTAATTCGTAGGTATCATCTGGTTGTACCTTTGGATCGTTTGGATTGATAGCAATGACTGGATATCCTAATGCTTTGTATTTCTTGTCTAATGCAATGATACGGTCTTCGCTAGCCACTGCAAACGGACAAGTATTACAGGTAAAAATTACGATGAATCCTTTAGCATCTGTATAATCTGCCATAGACACCATGCTACCATCTACATCTTTTAATTTAAAATCTGTGGCTTTGTTACCAATGGTATATCCTGCTGCAGTATTGCTCATCGCCTCAAAAGCCTCTGCTTTTACTGCTTCCACTATTGGTTCTTTTACAGCCACTTCTTTAGGATCATTTTTACAGTTTACAAACAATAAAATGCTGCATAATACTGCAATGCCTTCTAGTAATAAATTCTTTTTAAGTTTCATAAGGATTGTATTAATTGTACTTCGGTTTCTAATTCTTTATAGGTAAACGAACGTTCATAAAAACGACGTTCTTTATTTTTATAAATAACGGTAGCAGGTATGGCACCACTCCAATCTTCGGAAATTTTAGGAATCCAACTATTGGCATCTGCATCATCTAGTAAGATAACGTCTGAAGCTATCTTCTTATTTTCTAAAAAAGGAAGTACTTGTGTTTCTAGTTTTTCGGGAAAGTCCAAACTCACGAATACCACCTTTACTTTCTTATCACTGTAATTACTTCCTAATGCTTCAAAAGCAGGTAATTCTTTGATGCATGGTTTACACCAAGTCGCCCAAAAGTTAATAACATAAGTCGTGTCATTATGCTTTTCAAATAAAGGAGCCAAGCCTTTATAATCAACAACAGGGACCAACTCCTTAGCCTCTAAAATTTCCGAAGAAAAAATAGCAGTATCCTGTTGCATTGTATTCGTTTTTTCTTTGCAAGAAAAACAAATACATAATAATGTAGAGATTAAGAACAATTTCATACCATAAAAATACTAGTGTTTTACAGGAGTTTACATTGTAAACTATTAAAATTTTCATAAAACCTTGCATGAAAACTGTAAATACATTTACATTTGTACAAACAATAGTTGTATATACAATAATGAGCATTGAAGACGTAATAAAATCTAGTAAACCCCTTGATATTCATACTAAAACAATGATTAATATCATGTATACAGCTAGGCATATAGAATTAAAAGCCGACTTTTTTAAACAGTATGATATTAGTGCACAACAATATAATGTACTTAGAATATTGAGAGGTCAAAAAGGGAATCCTGCAAATTTATCAACCCTGCAAGAACGTATGATTGACAAAAAAAGTAATACCACTCGCCTAGTAGACAAACTAATTATTAAACAATTAGTGAAGCGAAACCAATGTCCAACTAACAGAAGAAAAGTAGAGATTTTTATCACAGATAAAGGCTTAGAACTCTTAACAAACTCTGACCCAATAATTAACAACTATAATATTTCAGCAACCAAAAATCTAACAAAAACAGAACTAACAACCTTAAATACCTTGTTAGACAAACTAAGAAATGATTCCTAACAAAAGGAATTACTATACACTAATTAATAATTTAAAATAAATATTTTTATGAAAACAATCATCAAATCGGCACTTATCTTAACAGTAGCCTTTGGCGCATTAGCATTTACAAATACCATTAAAAAAGTAGACATTACAGAAAGTACTATTGAATGGAAAGGTAAAAAAGTACTAGGTTCTCACACAGGAACTATTAACTTAAAAGAAGGACATTTAAAAATGGATGGCAACGAACTTACTGGAGGTATGTTTGTGGTAGACATGACCTCTATCAATGTAACAGACCTCAAAGCAGGTGAAGGCAAAGAAAAACTAGAGGGACACTTAAAAAGTGATGATTTCTTTGGTGTAAAAGAGCATCCAACCGCAACCCTAGTATTTTCAAAAGTCCAAAAGATGTCAGGTGGATACGAAGTAGAAGGCACCATGACTATAAAAGGAACTTCACACCCTATTGCATTCGATTTAGAAATGAAAGGAAACACTGCTACCACTTCGTTTAAAATAGACAGAAGTAAGTATAACGTACGCTACGGATCTGGAAGTTTCTTTGATAGTTTAGGTGACAATACCATTTCAGATAAATTTGAATTAAACGTAATGTTGAAATTTTAAAAGTAATTTTAATCATTTTATAATTCAATACTAATTTCTTTATTATATTTGAACTTATAACTTAAAAAGTTTCCTCCTTCGAGGAAATTACTAAAATGAATAGATTAACAAATCATACTTGGTGGTGGAATAACTCTCGACGATAATCGTGAGCAAAGCACTATTGTAGTATTCAAAATACCAAAGGCTTGTCATCACGACAAGCCTTTTTTTTATGTACAAATTAAAAACATACTCCAAAAAACTACTAGCAGATACAATTACTCCTGTGTCGGTATATCTACGCCTGCGTGATCGTTTTCCTAACAGTTTGTTATTAGAAAGCAGCGATTACCATGCAAACGATAATAGCTTTAGTTATATCTGTTGCAATCCTGTTGCTAGCATTAAAATAGCGCAAGAACAAATTACAACGCAGTTCCCAAACAAGGAAGCTCTCGTGCAATCCATTACTGCAACTACAAATGTTCCAAAAAGCATTCAAGACTTTTCTCAAGCATTTACAGCAGACGACAGTCAGCAGTTTAAGTTCATTAATAATGGTCTTTTCGGCTATATGACATACGACATGGTACGCTATTTTGAAGATCTAGAGCTTCACAAAAAAGAAGGTGATCTCGACATACCAGATGCCTATTATGCCGTCTATCAAAACATCATTGCTATCAACCATTTTAACAATGAGGCCTATATTTTTGCCCATTGCTATGATACAGACAACAACATCTCTGAAATAGAGCGTTTGCTATCTTCCAAGAATTTTGCTGAGTATTCTTTTTCAAGAAATGGCGATCCTAGTACTAATCTCAAAGACGAAGATTTTAAAGCATTGGTAAACACTTGCAAAGAACACTGCGCTCGTGGGGATGTATTTCAAATTGTACCTAGTAAACGTTTCTCTCAAAAATTTACAGGAGATGAGTTTAATGTATATAGGGCATTACGAAGTATCAACCCTTCCCCTTATCTTTTTTATTTTGACTACGGAAATTTTAAAATTTTCGGCAGCTCCCCAGAGGCACAATTAGTAGTAAATGGTGACCAAGCAGAAATTCATCCCATTGCCGGCACCTTTAAAAGAACAGGAAATGACGAACAAGATGCACTACTAGCCAAACAACTAGCAGTAGATGAAAAAGAAAACAGCGAACATGTCATGTTAGTTGACTTAGCTAGAAACGACCTAAGCCGTCATGGAAGCAATGTAGTCGTCGAAACCTATCGAGAAGTCCAATTTTTCTCACATGTTATTCATTTGGTAAGCAAAGTAACTGCCACCAAAAACCCAACAACCCCAACCATGCAAGTCGTTGCAGATACCTTTCCAGCAGGAACTTTAAGTGGAGCACCCAAGCACAATGCCATGAAATTGCTAGAAAAATACGAAAATGTAAATCGTGATTTCTATGGAGGCGCCATTGGTTTTATGGATTTTAAAGGAAATTTTAATCACGCCATCATCATACGTTCTTTTGTAAGTAAAAATCATAGTCTACATTACCAAGCAGGTGCTGGTATTGTAAATGATAGTGATCCAGAAAAAGAACTACAAGAAGTATATAACAAATTAGGAGCGCTTACCAAAGCCTTAGAACTAGCAGAAAACATATAACCATGAAAATAGTCGTAATAGATAACTATGATAGTTTTGTGTACAACTTGGTACATTACCTAGAAGCATTAGATTGCAAGGTAACCGTACTACGTAATGATCAATTTCATATAGAAGCCCTTGAGGATTTTGATAAAATTTTATTATCACCTGGCCCAGGGATTCCCGAAGAAGCAGGTTTACTCAAAGAGGTCATCAAAACCTATGCGGGTAGAAAACCAATACTAGGAGTTTGCCTTGGGCAACAAGCCATTGGCGAAGTATTTGGCGGAGACCTCATCAACTTGCCAGAAGTTTTCCATGGTGTGGCCACAAAAGCTACCATTCTAGTATATGACGAACCCTTATTTAAAGGACTCGGAAATGAAATAGAAATAGGCAGATACCACAGTTGGGTAGTACGTAAAGATACCTTCCCCGATAGTCTAGAAATAACTTCTCTTGATGTAAATGGGCAGATTATGTCACTCCGCCACAGAGAACTTGACATTCGCGGCGTACAATTTCACCCAGAAAGCGTTCTAACCCCCAAAGGAAAAGAAATGATGAAGAATTGGGTGGAGATGTGAGATGATCGATGAGGGGTGACGGGTGACGAATGACGGATGACGGATGAAGAAAGACGAATTACGAATTACGAATTACGAATTACGAATTACGAAATTTAAAAAAAGAACGCATTAATCAGTGGCAGTTTGCAGGTACAAAAACGAAAAAGATACCCGCCTTCGCGGGCATGAAAAAATGAAGAAAATACTTAATAGATTAATCAACCACGAACAACTTAGCAAAGAAGAAGCTAGAGATGTGTTGGTGCATATTTCAGAAGGAAGCTATTATCCTAGTCAGATAGCGGCTTTTATGACGGTGTACATGATGCGTAGTATTGGTATCGAAGAGCTGGAAGGTTTTCGAGATGCCTTGCTAGAATTATGCATTCCTGTTGATGTGAGTGATTATAATACAATCGACTTATGTGGAACTGGCGGTGATGGAAAAAATACTTTTAACATCTCCACCCTAGCGTCATTCGTAACTGCTGGTGCTGGCGTTCTTGTTAGTAAACATGGAAATTACGGCGTGTCTTCTATTAGTGGAAGCAGTAATGTAATGGAACAATTGGGTATTAAATTTAGTAATGATATCGACCACCACAAACGCTGTTTGGACGAAGCGGGTATCTGCATTTTACATGCTCCCCTTTTCCATCCAGCCATGAAAAAAGTGGCACCCATAAGACGTGAATTAGGGGTGAAAACATTTTTTAATATGTTGGGACCTATGGTAAATCCGGCACTTCCAAAAAACCAATTGGTAGGGGTCTTTAATTTGGAGTTGGCAAGAATGTATGGCTACTTATATCAAAAGGGAACTAAAAACTTTGCAGTATTACACGCCATGGATGGGTATGATGAAATTTCCTTAACCGGACCTACAAAAATGATTTCTAAAACTTCGGAAATGGTCTTGCAACCCAGCACATTTGGAGTACCAACAATAGCACAAAGCGATATTTATGGTGGCGAAACAGTCGAAGCTTCTGCGCATATTTTTTCTGAAATATTAAAAGGAAACGGTACCGAAGCACAAAATAATGTGGTCTGCGCCAATGCTGGACTCGCCATTGCTACGGTAACTGGATGCCACATCCAAGATGGATTCACAAAAGCAAAAGAAAGTTTGTTAAGTGGTAAAGGATTAAAAGCATTGAAGAAAATGCAAGAATTGAGTGTACATATTTAGTTTTTAAGAAGTTTATAAAAACATAGTATTAAAAAGAGGAACTACTCTCCCTCAGGGAGCGTCAATAATTTGAAGCTTGCAAAGCGCACAAAATATTGGTGAGGGCTTTAAAGCTAAAAACAAATAATAATGACAATTTTAGATACCATAACAACCTATAAAAAACAAGAAGTTGCTGCAAAAAAAGCTGCCTTCCCAATCGCGCTATTAAAAAAATCGCAGCATTTTTATAGGGCTTGTTTTTCTATGGCTACAAGTGTCGCCAATGGATCGGGGATTATTGCAGAACACAAAAGACGCTCTCCAAGTAAATCGGTGATAAATGAAACCGTATTGGTTCCAGAAGTGATACTAGGTTATGAAAATGCAGGAGTTAGTGCTATTTCTGTATTAACAGATACTAAGTTTTTTGGTGGATCTCTAGACGATTTATTAGTAGCTAGGGCTAATGTAAGTCTTCCGTTACTTCGTAAAGATTTTATAGTAGATCCATACCAAATCTACGAAGCCAGAGCCTATGGCGCCGATGCTATTTTATTAATCGCAGCTTGTTTGTCAAAAAGTGAATTACAAGAATACTCTGCCATTGCAAAAGAACTAGGCATGGATGTATTATTAGAAATTCATAATGAAGCAGAATTACAAAAATCATTACATCCTACAGTTGATTTGTTGGGTGTCAATAATAGAAATTTAAAAACCTTTGAGGTTTCATTAAACACAAGTAAACAACTAGCAACGCTTATTCCAGATGACTTTGTAAAAGTTTCTGAAAGTGGTATTAGTACTATAGAAGCCATAAAAGAATTAAAACCCTATGGATACAAAGGCTTTCTCATAGGAGAGCGCTTCATGAAAACTGAAAACCCAGGCGCAAGTACCGAAGAGTTTATTAAACAAATAATTCCCCCTTTTGACCGCGTGCGCTAAAGCTATAGCGGCGGCGCAAGGGGGACTAAGGGGGATGTTATTATTGTCACCCTGTCCTGAAATTTTGGTAAGAGAACTATTTATTAATGTATCATTAAATATGCTTCGACAAGCTCAGCATGACAAAAACAATTACTGTCACCCTGTCCCGAAGCTTCGGGAGTTGAAGGGTAACAAACAGAACTAAAAAAATTATAGTCGTTATAAATAAGTATAATTAAACAAATGAGATTTCCGCCTACGCGGAAATGACAAACATGAATCTAAAACTAAAAATATGTGGTATGAAACACAACGTGGCTGATGCAGCAACGTTGCAACCAGACTATCTCGGGTTTATCTTCTATGAGGGAAGTCCGAGGAATTTTGATGCGCAAGAAATTCCAACCCTTCCAAAAAACATAAAAAAAGTAGGTGTTTTTGTAGACGCTTCCATCGATTTTATACTCGAAAAGATAAAAGTCTTTGAGCTTAATGTGATTCAACTACATGGTGAAGAGACACCAGCCTATTGTAAAGATTTGTATGACGATTGTCTGGTTGAGCGCAGTCGAAACCTCCATCAAACTAAAACTATTGAACTCTGGAAAGTCTTCAGTATTAAAGATCACTTTGATTTTGGTGTCTTAGCTGACTATGAATCAGCAGTTTCAAAGTTTCTGTTCGATACCAAAGGCAAAGCGAAAGGAGGAAATGGTTATGTGTTCGACTGGAATGTTTTGAAAAACTATCCAAGTAATATTCCTTTTGTTTTAAGTGGCGGTATTGGGTTGACTAATATTTCCGAAGTAAAAAAATTACTTAAAACAAAGCTCCCCATCTATGCTATTGACGTCAATAGTAAATTCGAGGACCATCCTGGAATGAAGAATATTTCAGATTTAAAAAAATTAAAAGAAGAACTTGCTTAAAGCATAATGCAATTCAGTATGAATTATAATGTAAACGAAAAAGGATATTATGGCGAATTTGGGGGAGCATACATCCCAGAAATGCTCTATCCAAATGTAGAAGAACTGCGCCAGCAATATATTCAGGTAATGCAGGAACCTGAATTTCAAGAAAAGTTTCAAGATCTCCTCAAAGAGTATGTAGGACGCCCTACCCCGCTCTATTTTGCAAAACGCTTGTCGGCTACTTACAACACCAAAATCTACCTAAAACGCGAGGATTTGTGTCATACCGGAGCGCATAAAGTAAACAATACCATCGGTCAGATTTTAATGGCGCAACACCTTGGCAAAAAGAGAATCATTGCCGAAACAGGTGCTGGACAACACGGTGTTGCAACGGCAACGGTTTGCGCCTTAATGGGACTAGAATGTATTGTATACATGGGTGCTATTGATATAGAACGCCAAGCACCCAATGTGGCTCGTATGAAAATGTTAGGAGCAACGGTGATACCAGCCACTAGTGGAAGTAAAACCTTAAAAGACGCCACAAACGAAGCCATTAGAGATTGGATTAACAATCCTACAGACACCCATTATATCATTGGAAGTGTGGTTGGTCCCCATCCGTATCCAGATATGGTGGCGCGATTTCAAAGCGTGATTTCGGAGGAGATAAAAAATCAGTTACTAGAAAAAGAAGGTAGAG
The DNA here is from genome assembly GCF_058147145.1 of Patiriisocius sp. 208BN25-11. Taxonomy (NCBI): domain Bacteria; kingdom Pseudomonadati; phylum Bacteroidota; class Flavobacteriia; order Flavobacteriales; family Flavobacteriaceae; genus Patiriisocius; species Patiriisocius sp. 208BN25-11. Next base: position 11,304 of record NZ_JBYVJY010000011.1, on the reverse strand, counting down.
AAAACCCAGATTATGTCGTTGCTTGTGTGGGTGGTGGCAGTAATGCGGCGGGTGCTTATTACCATTATCTAGACAGACCCGAAGTTGGCATCATAGCTGTAGAAGCAGCGGGAAAGGGAATACACAGTGGTGAGAGTGCTGCGACCTCAGCATTAGGAAAAGTGGGGATTATCCACGGAAGTAAAACCCTACTTATGCAAACCGATGACGGACAAATTACAGAACCTTATTCTATTTCGGCTGGACTAGATTATCCTGGTGTGGGGCCCATGCATGCGCATTTATACGCCAGTGGTCGTGGCGAATTTATTTCGGTAACAGATGAAGCTGCTATGCAAGCAGGACTACACCTAAGCAAATTAGAAGGTATCATCCCAGCCATAGAAACCAGTCATGCACTTGCCATTTTTGAAACCAGAAAATTTAAAGAAGATGACATCGTAGTGGTAAACCTAAGTGGTCGCGGGGATAAAGATCTAAACACATATATCGAATATTTCAAGCTTTAGCTTAAACTTTCTCATTTACCCCTCCGCGGAAATAACAAAATTAACTACAGACATGAACAGAATTAACAAATTGCTTCAGCAAAATAAAAAACTCCTTTCCATATACTTCACAGCTGGCTACCCTAGCTTAGAAGATACAGTACCTATTCTAGAATCCCTCGAAAAAAATGGAGTGGACATGGTAGAAATTGGATTGCCTTTTAGTGATCCTCTCGCAGATGGACCTACCATTCAAGCAAGTTCAACGCAGGCCTTGCAAAATGGAATGACCACTGCCCTATTGTTTGAGCAATTAAAAGATATTCGAAAAACGGTCTCTATACCTCTAATTTTAATGGGGTATTTTAATCCAGTATTACAATATGGTGTGGAGGCTTTTTGTGCGAAATGCCAAGAAATTGGAATTGACGGTCTCATTTTACCAGACCTACCCTTAGCAGAGTACGATGCACATTACAAGAATATTTTTAAAAAACACGATTTAAAAGTCACTTTTTTAATCACTCCTCAAACAAGCGAGGAACGCATTCATCAAATTGACGCCGCAAGTACTAGTTTTATTTATATGGTAAGTAGCGCAAGTGTTACGGGCGCTCAAAGTGGCTTCGGAAATACTCAAACCGATTATTTTAAACGAATTGATGCCTTGCAATTAGAAAATCCACAAATAGTGGGCTTTGGAATTAGTAATGCAGCCACATTTCAAGCGGCGACTCAATATGCAAAAGGTGCCATAATAGGGAGTGCTTTTATAAAAATGCTTACAGAAAAAGGAATCGCAGGAATTGGAGATTTTGTAAAAGGTATTCGCATTTAAAAAATTCTCCCCTTGAGGGGAGTTAGAGGAGTGTTAGAGGGGTGTTCGTTTGATATTAGATATAAAAAACTAATACTAAAAATTAAAAAAAGGGTCTATACTGTTCTACCCGAAAATCTATGGTGGTTTTCTTCGGAAATTTTTGTTTCATTTCTTTGTAGGCTGCCAAACTACCCACTGCTCTATTTGCGGCACCACTGGGAGCTGTTAATGAAACCGTAGTGATTTTTCTTTTGGATTTTGGAAGTATAAAACTATGTATTCTAGGCACATTGCTATCTTCTACTTGTAAGACAAGCTTATGTCTTTTAAGATGTTTTCTACAAAAATATTCTGGGCCATTTTTGCTATTTCCGCCCGTAAAAAGTAAGGTGGTGACTTCAGGATGTTCTTCTAAAACACCAACAATGTCTCTTAATTCTATATCCTGCATCCCTAGATCACTAGCATCTACTTTTTCTCGATATGCTCCTGCTACGATATCACAAACTCCAATGTTTCTGCTTTGTAAAAAAACTTTACGCTGGTCAATGGCTTTTTGAGTGGTCTCATACACTAAACCAATATCAAATATTTTGTCGAGTATGGGCCATAATTGTCCGTCCCTACTCCCATAACAAAAATTAACATCACGTTCTTTTAAATTGCCCGTTGTAAACCGTGGCGGCGGTAAGGTACCCACAATGAGTTTAGTGGTACCTTCGGGAATAAACGGCGGATATGGATGGGTGTGATGGAACAAATAGTATTCAATTATTTGATTTAAAATTTAGCTATAAAACTTTGCCCCTCTGTTACTTTGAAACTTTGAAACCAAATTAGTAGTAAAAAACCAACAGTTCCATAAAATTATCGAATAAAAACAGGTTCTGTAACTTTTACTGTATGCTCCTCGCTAAAACGATAACCGTCATAATCAAATCCTTTAATATCCTCTAATGTTTGAGCGTTGGTGTCTATACAATAACGAGCCATGCTTCCTCTTGCCTTTTTTGCAAAGAAAGAGATAATCTTAAGCTTCCCATTTTTAAAGTCTTTAAAGACAGGTGAAATTACGCCTCCTTTGATGTCTTTGGCTTGTATGACTTTAAAATACTCATTGCTGGCAAGGTTTACAAACAATTCGCCTTCTTTGAGTTCTGCATTAATAGCATCTGTAACAGTACTTCCCCAAAACTCATATAAATTTTTCTTACGATTAACGGGCAATGTTGTTCCCATTTCCAATCTGTAGGGTTGTATTAAATCTAACGGACGTAACACACCATACATTCCCGATAGAATACGTAAGGTATCGTTTAGAGTGTCGATTTTCTCTTCAGGCAGTGTATACGCATCTAGCCCGGTATACACATCTCCAGCAAAGGCATAAACCGCTGGTCTTGCATTTTGTTTTGTAAAGGGTGTAGAAAAATCTTTGTATCGCTGGTAATTAAGCTCGGCTAATGTATCACTAATGTGCATTAAAGCACCAATCGCTTTTTTAGACTTACTTTCTAATTTTTTATTGAGTGTTGCAGCCTGATCTAAAAACTGAGGTTGTGTACCTCTAGTATTAGGTACTTTTGTTTCAAAATCTAAGGACTTGGCTGGTGATACAACAATTTTCATAATGCGAAATTTTTTATAAAAATAGGAAGAAAAATGATATGGTTTCCCCCAAGATATTCTTAAAATTTATAGAAAGATTGAAAAGACTAATAGCCCCTTTGTAATGAACCTAAAGCAGGTCGCCGAATCAAATTTCCGCCCGCGTGTCGCAGAAGCTTTAGCGGAGGCACAAGAAAAAAACACAGTACTAAGAAATGCTATTTTTTGAATACGAACGCCATTTTTCAAGACAAGCTTCCATATCTTCTGGAATTGGTGCTTCAAAACGCATGAACTCATTTGTGGTGGGATGTACAAAACCTAAGGTCTTTGCATGCAAGGCTTGGCGAGGTAATACCTTAAAACAATTTTCTACAAACTGCTTGTATTTGGTGAAGGTCGTTCCTTTTAAAATGGCATGTCCCCCATAACGCTCATCGTTAAACAAGGTGTGTCCAATATGCTTCATGTGTACACGTATTTGATGGGTACGCCCAGTCTCCAACTTACAAGATACTAGGGTAACATACCCTAGTTGCTCTAATACTTTGTAATGGGTAACAGCCGGCTTCCCTTTGTGTAGATCATCTTCATGAAGATACACGGTATTTTGTAATCTGTTTTTGGGATGACGCCCTATATGGCCTTCAATAGTACCTTCAGTTTCTTCCATAGCACCCCAAGCAATCGCTACATATTCACGTTCTGTGCTTTTGTCAAAAAATTGTTTTGCAAGGTGTGTCATGGCAGCTTCTGTTTTTGCCACGACTAGCAATCCGCTGGTGTCTTTGTCTATTCTATGGACCAATCCTGGACGGTCACTACTATTATTAGGAAGGTTATCAAAATGAAATGTAAGGGCATTTATGAGTGTACCACTGTAATTTCCGTGACCTGGATGCACTACCATACCTGCGGCTTTATTGACCACTAAAAGATCATCATCTTCATACAAAATGTCGATTGGGAGGTCTTCTGGAGTAAGTAATTGCTCATAGGGCGGATGCTCAAACAAAACGGTGATAATGTCGTTGGGTTTCACCTTGTAATTCGACTTTACAATGACATCGTTTACAAAGATATTCCCTTCTTTTGCTGCTTTCTGGATTTTATTTCTGGTAGCATTCTCTACCTTATTCATTAAGTATTTGTCAATACGCAAAGGTGCTTGACCTTTGTCTGCTACAAATCTAAAATGTTCATATAAATCATCACTTTCACGACCTATATTCTGTGGCCCATTAATTTCCTCCATCTGCTTTGTCTTTGGACGTCTCTTTTTTCTCTTCATTTTCGGAAGAAGATTCTTTGTACCTACTTAGCGATCCATCTCCAACGATTACGTCTATGACTGCCGTTTTCTCTATTTGGTCTCCCGGTTTTATTCTAGAACCTTTGTGACGCAACTCTAATACTTGATCACTCATGTGAGCTCGTTTGGTAATTTTACCGATTTTAAAACCTACTGCTAATAAGGTGGGTCGCGCTTGACGCATGGTACGTCCTAAGACTTTTGGAATTTTTATTTTTGCATATCCCGAAGGGTTTAAAGCCAAATAAATTTTACGGTCTTCTTTTACCATATGTCCAGCCTTAGGCACCTGCTCTATCACTGAGTATCTTGGGTAGTCTGGATTATAATTGGCAGAATCCATAATTTCGAAACGTAAATCGGCATCATCTAGCACTTCCTCTACTTGATCTAAAGTCATTTTTGACAAGTCCGGCACCTCAATTTGTTGTCCGTGATTGGTTGTCATTTTCAACCACCAAAACAATAAAAATGTAAGTACAATAAGCACTAATAGAGCATACAATAATTGCTTCACAAATGCTCTTGAAAATAAAGACTTCATAAATTAAATGGTTTGAGGATTATTGCACAAAAATATGAAACCTAATTTAGTATCTTTCTACCTTTCCTACTATTTTTGTGCTACATTAGCATAGTAAACGAAAATAAGAACCTCTTTATGATATTTTTATGCAAAAAACAATAGTAGCTATCGCCATGGGTGGGTATTCTAGCGAATTTGAAATTTCGCTAAAAAGTGGAGCTGTTGTCTACGAAGCGATAGATAAAACAACCTATGAGGTATATGCGGTACATCTTCTAAAAGACGCATGGCAGTATGTTTTTCCAGATGGCAGTAAAGCTGTTGTCGACAAAGCTACCTTTGGATGTACACATCAAGGAAAAACGATTCTACCAGATGTTGTGTTTAATACCATACACGGTACTCCCGGAGAAAATGGTTATTTAGCTTCGTACCTGGAGCTTATTGGAATTCCACAAACAAGTACTGGGTTTTATGAAGCTGCTTTAAGCTTCAACAAACGTGACTGTTTGAGTGTCTTAAAAAACTTTGGAATTCCCTGTGCTACTTCGGTCTATATAAATGAAGGGGAAGCTATTCGTGCTTCGGAAATTTTAGACATCGTAGGGCTTCCTTGTTTTGTAAAACCTAATAGAGCGGGTTCAAGTTTTGGAATAAGTCGTGTGACACAAGCTGAACGTTTAGAAACTGCTATCCTAGAGGCATACAAAGAAGATAGCGAAGTGCTTATTGAAAGTGAATTGGTAGGAACCGAAGTCTCTGTAGGGGCGTATCAGCATAACAATACAATTCATATATTGCCTCCTACTGAAATTGTTTCAGAAAATGATTTCTTCGACTATGAAGCAAAATACCAAGGGAAATCGCAAGAAATTACACCCGCAAGAATTTCCGAAGCTGAAACAAAAGCGGTGCAAGAAGCAACTAAAAATGTGTATCAATTATTGAACATGAAGGGAGTCACCCGAAGTGATTTTATCATCCAAAACGGAATACCCTTTTTTATTGAAACCAATACCACACCCGGACTTTCAAAAGAGAGCATCATACCTAAACAAGCCAAAGAAGCTGGTATCACCCTTACTTACTTTTTTGGAATGTTGATTGAGAATGCTCTTGATAGAAGTTAGACCGCTTTGCTCACTGCTAGAAGATAGAGACAAGAACATTATAAAATCTGTATCTTTACGATATAAACTGAAACACTGTGGCTACTACAACAAAAAGAATCGCTGTTTTTCCTGGATCATTTGATCCTATTACTTTAGGACATGTAGATATTATCAATCGCGCTTTACCGCTTTTTGATGAAATCATTATAGCAATTGGCACCAATGCTGCAAAAAAGTATATGTGGTCTTTAAAAGAACGTAAAGAAACTATAGAAAAAGCGTTTGCAAACCACGATTCTATTCGTGTAGCTACGTATGAAGGACTTACCGCTGCCTTTTGCAAAAAAGAAGGGGCACAATATATCTTACGCGGACTTAGAAATCCAAAAGATTTCACCTACGAGCAAACCATTGCGCAGGCCAATGAGAAAGTAAATGGAATCGATAGCATCTTTTTAATTTCGAGTCCGGAGTACAGTTTTATTTCTTCTTCAATTGTAAGAGATATTGCCAGGAATGATGGAGATTATAGCTCTTTAGTCCCTTAAAATAAATTCTTAGATTATAAAAAAGTAAAGACATAAAAAAACTCCGCTAGTTGCCTAGCGGAGTTTTGTAGTTTGTAAGTTAGCTATCTTATAGCGCAGCTACGTGTTTAGCCATATTTGATTTAAGGTTAGCCGCTTTGTTATTATGAATAATATTTTTCTTAGCTAACTTGTCAATCAAAGAGTTGATAGAAGGTAATGTGTTTTCAGCTTCTTTCTTGTCTGTTAAGTCTTGGAAACGCTTCATCGCATTACGAGTCGTTTTGTGGTGGTAACGATTACGTAAACGCTTTGCTTCGTTACTTCTAATTCTCTTTAATGCTGACTTGTGATTTGCCATAATACTTTTATATTAACTTATTTTGTAGTCCGTAGGGGAATCGAACCCCTGTTACCAGGATGAAAACCTGGCGTCCTAACCCCTAGACGAACGGACCATTTGTTTTTTTATGCGGATGCAAAAATACAAACATTTTTAAATGCTACAAACGCTTTTTAAACTTTTTTTAAAAAAATTTAATATGCCTTTGCAAACAGCACTTTTCTAGCCGATGGTTTTCCTGTTACAATACAGCTACCACTCTCATTATCAGCGTCTAAAGGAATACAGCGAATGGTTGCTTTTGTTTCATTTTTTATTTGCTCTTCTGTGGCTGCTGTACCATCCCAATGTGCAGAAATGAATCCTCCTTTTTCTTCTAATACTTTTTTAAATTCATCGTAACTAGAAACTACTGTTGTATGCGCAGTTCTGTGATCGATTGCTTTATTAAATAAATTGCTTTGAATTTCATCTAATAAGCCTTCTACTCTACTTAGTACATCACCCGTTTCAACAAATTCTTTTGTTAAAGTATCTCTTCTAGCCATTTCTACAGTTCCTTTCTCAACATCTTTAGGACCAATAGCAATACGAACAGGTACGCCTTTTAATTCGTATTCATTGAACTTCCAACCTGGTTTATGTGTATCTCTTTTATCAAATTTTACACGAATTCCTTTGGCACGAAGTTCTGTCATCAATTTTGTAGCCACTTCACTCACCGCATCAAACTGCTCATCATTTCTATAAATAGGAACAATAACTACTTGGTCTGGAGCTAATTTAGGAGGGAGTACTAAACCATTATCATCACTATGTGTCATAATAAGTGCTCCCATTAAACGCGTAGAAACTCCCCAAGAAGTAGCCCAAACATATTCTTGCTTTCCTTCTTTGGTAGCAAATTTTACATCAAACGCTTTTGCAAAATTTTGACCTAAAAAGTGAGAGGTTCCTGCTTGTAATGCTTTTCCATCTTGCATTAAAGCTTCAATACAATAGGTTTCTAAGGCACCTGCAAAACGTTCGCTTTCGGTTTTTAAGCCTTTTACTACTGGCACCGCCATATGATTTTCAACAAAGTCTGCATACACATTCATCATTTGTTCAGACTCGGCGATTGCTTCTTCTTTTGTAGCATGCGCTGTGTGTCCTTCTTGCCATAAAAACTCTGCAGTACGTAAAAACAAACGTGTACGCATTTCCCATCGCACTACATTGGCCCATTGGTTTATTAATAGAGGTAAATCTCTATACGACTGAATCCACTTTCTATAAGTATCCCAAATAATGGTCTCTGAAGTAGGACGCACAATTAACTCTTCTTCAAGTTTTGCTTTCTCATCTACCACAATACTTCCGTCGTCGGCAGTCTTAAGTCGATAATGAGTTACTACCGCACATTCTTTTGCAAATCCATCTACGTGGCTTGCTTCTTTACTGAAATATGATTTCGGTATAAACAGTGGGAAATATGCATTTTGATGTCCCGTCTCTTTAAACATTCGATCCAATTCTGCCTGCATCATCTCCCATATAGCAAAGCCATAAGGCTTGATCACCATACAACCACGAACCCCACTATTTTCGGCAAGATCTGCCTTGATAACGAGCTCATTATACCATTTTGAATAATCTTCTTCTCTAGTTGTTAAATTCTTAGCCATATAAGGTGTTTTGGCACAAATGTTGTGATAAAGTTAAATATTAGTTTTCTTCGGCAAAACTAGTTATTTTTACTATGTTCAACAATTAAAATCCCACAGTTATGAACCGTTCTAATATTTCAGCAAAAAATGTATTCCCCATTAGCTTTTTAGCAGTACTATCAATTTTACTAACTTCCTGCGGAACTCATAACCAAAACGATTACTCCAACAACGACGGTATTTATAATTCACAAACACCTTCTCAAACCGAGGAAGTTTCAGAAACAAATACTCCAAGTGACAGTTATTACAAACAATACTTTAATTCAAAAACGCAAACCTACGACGAATTAGAAGAGGGAACTATCTTCACAGATATTGATGCGTATAGCACCACTGAAAGTTTAGACGAAGATGGGTACATTGTTGAAGAACGCAGCCAAGAAGAAGACTACGGAGCATGGGGACAAAATTCAGATGAAGTTACCGTAAATATTTACAACAATGGTTGGAATAACTGGAACCGCCCATATTGGTGGTATGGTGCTGGCTGGGGCTTTTACAACAACTGGTGTAGTCCATTCTGGGGTGTAGGATATGGATGGGGTTACCCATTTTATGGCTACTACGGATGGGGTTACCCATATTACTATGGTGGGTTTTATAACAATTACTACAACCCTTACTACGGAAATCCATATAACGGTTATGCCTACAATAGAGGTAGAAGAAACTCAGATTATTACACAGGAAGATCTGCTATTAATCGTAACAGCATGAGAGATGCACGAAGAGGCAGATCTATTGCGAGAACTAGTAATACTAGAAGGGCGTCTAATAATTTTATAACTTCAAGAACAGCAAGAAACACAAGAGCTAACGCCAGAAGAGATTATTCAAGATATAACAATTCTTCTAGAACAAGGCCCTCTTCTACGTTCTCTAGAAGAACCAACACACAACGTCCAAATGCATCGGCCAGAAGAAACAATAGCACCACAAGACCAGCTAACAGACCTTCTGTTAGACCCAACTCAAGAAGCACTAATAGAAGAAGCTCAACCCGCTCTTCATCTCCAAGAAGAAGCTCTGGAGCAAGAAGAAGCTCTGGAAGAAGCGGTTCTAGAGGAACTTCAAGAGGAGGTGGAGGTCGCCGTGGTAGAGGATAAAATCCAACCACTTTTCTAAAAAAAAATCTATGAAAAATTTACTATCATTGCTCGCAATCGCATGCTCAATGACGGTTGCGAATGCACAAACAATTACTGACGGACTGCGATACGCAACCACAAATAATTACGGAACAGCTCGATATCAAGCCATGAGCGGAGCCTTTGGTGCTCTTGGAGGTGATCTGTCTGCCATAAGTGTCAATCCAGCTGGAAGTGCGGTTTTTCTAAATTCTGGAGCCACTATATCACTTGGACTCCACGATATCGAAAATAGAATTGATTTTTTAAATAACCTAACCAGTAGTTTTGATACAGATGCTAACCTAAACCAATTGGGGGGCGTTTTTGTTATTAATAGAACTACCGAATCTTCTCCATGGAAAAAATTCACAATTGCTCTTAACTATCAAGTAGAAAACAATTTTAGCAACAGAATAGCTACTTCTGGCATCAATCAAAATTCTCTAGGGAACTTTTTTAGAGACCAAGCAAATGGGATTCGATTAAGTCAATTAGAAACTCAAGGTACGCAAACAATAGCTGATCTATATGCTGCCTTAGGTCAAAATCAAGGAACTGCTGCCCAAAATGCGTTATTAGGATATCAATCTTTTATTTTAAACCCTGTAGCTCCTTTAGATCCTAATAACACTTCATACTTTTCAACAATTGCAAATGGACCCGTACAACAAGAGTATATAAAAGTAAGCACAGGAACCAATGCTAAAGGAACCATAAACATTGGCACTCAATTTACCGACCATTTTTATTTTGGCGGAAATCTTAATTCTCACAACATCTTTTACAGAGAAAGAACACTTTTACAAGAAACAAATAACAATACTGGAAGCATTATAACAGACATCGGTTTTCAGAACGACCTATCTGTTTATGGTGTTGGCTTTTCTGCACAACTTGGAGCTATTGCCACCTACAACAATCTAAGGCTTGGAATTGCTCTTGAAACTCCTACTTGGTATGAAATTAGCGAGGAAACCACGCAAGCTATAGAAACTATTCGCATAGAAGATGATAGACCCATTACTACAAATATAAATCCAAATGTTCTTAATATTTTTGAAGAATATTACCTAAGAACTCCCGGGAAAATAACTGGAAGTGCTGCGTATATATTTGGAAAAAGCGGTCTTATAAGTATTGATTACTCCTACAAAGATTACGCAAATTTAGAATTTGATACCAGAAGGTCTTCTAATTCATTTCAAGAAGTAAATACCAATATAAAAAACACCTTACAAGCTGCCTCTGCAATTAAAATTGGTGGAGAATATAGAATTAAAAATCTAAGCCTAAGAGCTGGATTACAATATGAAGAAAGTCCCTATAAGAATGATACCATCATTGGTGACACTACTGGTTTTTCTTTTGGTGGAGGATATAATATGGGACGTTTCACTATTGATCTAGCCTATTCAAGAATTGGACAAGAAAGAAATCAAGAACAAATTTTTGGACTAACAGAAACCTATCAAAATGATGTAGCCATCAACAATGCAGTACTCACCTTTGGATTTAACTTCTAAGGACTTAAACTGTAGTAAAAAAAACCTCCATGAACATCAATTCATGGAGGTTTTTTTCTTGTGCCTACGCTAAAGCTTCTGCGAAACATAGGCGGAAATATCCTATTTCACACTATCGCTTTAAACTAAAATGTCCTTTTAGCTCTTTGCGCACTTCTTGTTCAGTGTATTCTACCCTAAACCAGTAATCACTTGATGGTAAG